>NZ_JAEKEC010000001.1:5052500-5329916 GCF_016651305.1 Pseudomonas sp. TH06
ATCAGGCATGGGTTGACGTAACAGAAACAGTCAATAGAAAAATAAAATACGTCGACGTCACCATTAAAGGTTTCGCCACTACACGTCTGGACAATTTCTCGCTGTTTTACTGAGTGCTATTTTTTGATTACGCAGGCGAATGGACAATCTTGAATGAGTTTTGGGGCTGCTTCGCAACCCAGCGGGACGGAGCAACAATTCGACAAGCTCCCTCGCCACAAATGACATCTGTAGGAGCTGCCGAAGGCTGCGATCTTTCGATTTTGAAGATCGAGATCAAAAGATCGCAGCCTTCGGCAGCTCCTACAGAGGGGTATTCGTCGGTGCCGTTGATTCAGTTATCCGTAGAAAAATCGAACGCTCGTCGCAGCGGCACCTCCAATGTTTACACCCATGGAGATCAACGATATGAACAGCAACGACGACAAAACCCCGAATGCCCCGCCTACCGATACGTCGGGCAACCCCGTGAACGTGGTCAAGCGCGATCTTCAGGACGACGACACCAAGGCTGTGGACGAGGTCATCACGCCTTCCTCCACCCGCGTCAAAGAGCAGGATGCCGAGGAGTTACAGCGCAAAGTCGATGAGATTGAACGCAAGGTTGCGGATGGGAATTGAGTGTTGTGGTGATTGTTGGATTCGCCCCCTCACCCCAGCCCTCTCCGGTACATACAGGGAGAGGGTTAAGGTGAGGGCTTCGACGTATTCAGCTTCACCGCCTCACGAATCAATGCCACCAGGGCCTTTTCATCAATCACCTCACCCTCATGCACATCAATCGCCCGCCGTGTATTGCCCTCAAGGCTTGAATTGAACAATCCCGTCGGATCCGCCAGTGATGCGCCCTTGGCAAAGGTCATTTTCACCACTGACTTGTACGTCTCGCCCGTGCAGATAATCCCGCCATGCGACCACGTCGGCACGCGCCATTTCCACTCTTCGAGCACTTCCGGATCAGCCTTGCGCATGATCAAACGGATCTTCGCGAGCGTGTCGCCGCGCCAGTCAGCCAGCGCCTTGATGCGCTGATCGATCAGCGCCGAGGCTGACTCCGTGCCCTCTTCCTGCTTGTCCTTGTTCATGACGAGTCCTCTGCGGATACGAGTGGAAGAACTCTAGACTCGACACCTTCCTCCCGCCAGTTTCCGGCCTCAACGCACGTTGCGGTACAACATCAATCGCGCACTTTCGTGCAAGCCTCGGGTCAGCTCCACCAGCCGCTGAAACTCCTGCGGGTGTTGTTCGGCGACGTTCTCCAGCGGCGTTGCCGAGCGCAAGTCATGCAGGGTCGGCGCACTGCCGTCGTGCTGCATTTGCAGCAGATGATGGCGGGTCACGCCTCCGATCAGCGGGAACGTACCCTCGCGCAGCACCAACGGCACCACGCGCTCGCCCTCGGGCGTCAGTTGCTGAATATCGCGGCCCATCGCGCCATTGGTGAACGGGATGCCGGCCATTCCGGCGACGGTCGGCAGCAGATCCGCCAGGCCCACGGCGTCATCAATCACCCGGGGTTTGAGCAGTCCCGGGGCGTGAATCAGCATCGGCACATGATTGCTTTCCAGTCCCAGTTGCTCAAAGGCTGGCGGCATGTGCGGGATCTGGCTGATACGTGTGTTGTGGTCGCCAAAGAACACGAAAATCGTGTTGTCGTAGTAACCACCGGCCTTGGCCATGTCCATCAACTTGCCGATGTTGAAATCCAGCAGGCGCACGGCGTTGTATTGCTCGACACTGCGTGAGCCGGCGGCCTGCACCTGTTCCAGCGAGAGGTTGCTGACCTGGAATCCGTCGTTGTCCTTGGGAATGGTGAACGGCCGGTGATTGCCCGACGTTTGCAGGTAAGCGAAAAACGCCTGGTCTTTCGGCAGATCGCGCAGGATCCGGTCGCTTTCCTTGAACAGGTCCAGATCGGAAATCCCCCAGACATCCACCAACGGCGAGCGCCAGTCGCTTTCCTGATACAGGCGCACGCCATCGATGCTTTGCTGGATCAGCGCATTGATATTGGCCCAGCCGGCATTGCCGCCGATCATGTAGAGCTTTTGATAATCGGTAAACGCGTTGATCAGCGTGTGCTGACGAGTGATCAGCGGATGGCGGGTTGCAGTCTCTTGGCGGGTGACGTCGGGGACACCGGTGATGCTCGCCCAGACGGTTTTCGCCGTGCCGGTGACCGGCACGTAGAAGTGTTTGAAAAACCAGCTCTGGCTCGCCAATCGGTCGAGATTGGGTGTCGGGTTCAGCGGATTGCCATAGGCGCCGACAGCACTGGTACCGAGGGACTCGAGCATGACGAACATCACGTTCGGCGCACCGGCAACCCGATAAGGCTGCACGGCTTGCCGGCGATCAAACGTCAGGCTTTGTGCGTCTGGCTGATCTACGCCCAGATAGCGCGAGACCGCCGGGTAATGCTCGCGCACCTGGCCCTCATCGAACTGCGCTTGCCCGGCCTTGAGCGTGTCGTACAAAAACAGCACAGGGTTGAGGCCCAGCGCGGCAATCTGCGCGTTGCCGGAAAAAAACGCATCGCTCCAGCGCAGCGGCACCGGGTTCTCCAGATTGAGGTTTTCCACTCGACCCAGTAAAGCCAGGAGCACGGCAACCAGTCCGATGCTGCTTCCGACCGCCAGCGAAGAGCGTCGAATGACCTGCGGTGCGCGCGCCAATGTCAGCCGTTCAAGACGCAGCAATCCGTAGAACCCCAGGCCCAGCGCCGTCAGCCAGCCAAGCGTGATCCACAGCACTGGATAGGTTTCCCACACCATCTGCTGCGAAATCTGCGCGTCCTCCAGATAACGCAGCACCGTCGCGTTGATGCGCACCCCAAGGTAGGCGTAATGGCCGAAATCGATGATGTACACCAAGCCGACAATGCCCAGCACCAACAGCCAATAACCTCGCGCAACAGCGCGCAATAACGGCACGCGGGTCAGGTTCCAGCGCGGCAGCCACGCCAGCACCGCCAAAGGCAATATCAACAGCACCGCCAGGCGCAGGTCGAAACGCAAGCCGATTCCGAGGGTTTCCAGCAGTTGCGGGTTATCGACAAACTCGCTGACAGCGACACCCGAGAAACCCAGCACAAACACCAGCCTGAGCAGGGCAAACAGCAAAAACGCCAACCCTGCCGCACCCACGCCGTAGCGCAAGCGTCGCGATTGCAACCAGCCCATCGTTACCTCTGTGTCATTCGTTCAGATAGAAGATGCAGCGACGCTGGAATTGCGCCGCAGCCGTTGCCAGACCGCTTTGATGCAGAGCAGCGTGCCGGCGACCAGGCAGTAACCCACCAGAAGCGGATCGATCAGGTAATCCCAGTAGTTTTCCGACGCTTTGAGCCTCAGGGCAAACGCCAGCGTGCCGAGTGCGAGCATCCACACCGCCAAGCCGTTGCGCAGCCACAACAACGCCAATGCAGCCAGACCGATGCACACGATCATCGGCCGGGGATTGAAGCCCCAACGATAAGGATCGACATAGGTCAAGCCCATCGTCGCCGGGTACAACACCACCGCCAGCAGCCCGAACAACAACAACAGTTGCAGATGCGCCGAAGGTTTCAGCGATTCGACGACACCCAGTCGCAACAGGCTGGCCCAGCCCAGCAACACCAGCGTGGTGATTGCCAGATCATCGGTAAAACTGCGCACATAGGCGGCCAGCGGCAGTTCATTGAGCGGAATGAAACTGACTATCGCCAACGCCGGCAACAGCCACGGGCGCCAACGCCGGGTAACACGCAACGAACCCAGCAGGACAAAACCGAGCAGGATGAAACTCAAATGGGCTTGCCACAAAAACTGCATCACAGGCGCTCCGCCAGCCAGGCATCGTTGAAGCTGACATGTTTGATGAAGGTGTTATTCCACGAATACACCAGGTGATAGAGACCATCGGTGCCACGGCTGAAGTACGGGTATTCGTATTCGAAATCACAGCCCTGCGGCTTGCACACGCGATAATCCAGATTGCTCAGGAAACGTTGCTCGAGTGGCAACCGGCGCGCACCGCTGGAGGCGCGGAAGCCTGCACCGATGATTGCCTTGTACGCCTGGGGCGAAAACGGCTGGCCAAGCGGGTCCGGTGACTGATCGAGTTCGATGACGCTGCGCCAGTTGTTGAGATTGGCATCGGTGCCGTACAGGCTGAGCTTGAAGCGGCCGTCCTGCAGGTCATTGAGCGCCACCAGCAAACCGTCGTCAGCGGTGCCGACGGCGGCCAGTGACGAATTGGGATTAGCCGGTTCCAGCGGATAGGGTTCACTCCAGGTTTGCCCGGCGTCCTCGGTGCGACTGGCCAACACGCGGTGATGGGTGTCACCGGCATAACGCAACATCGCCACGGCGCGGCGTTCATCCAGCGGCACGATGGTCGGTTGCAGTGAATGCTTGCCGCGGCTGATACGGAATTTATCGATGACCGCACCGTCCGCGCTCAGGTACAGGTATTCGGCAAACTTGCCCATGAATTCGTGATACACCGGCAGGCCGATCGAACCGTCGGCATGGAAGACCGGTGCGGCGCGCACCAGCGTGCTGATGTTGAAGAACGGCGAGGTGATCAACTGTCGCGGCGCCGTCCAGTTACGCCCCATGTCATCGGAGACCATGACGTTGATCGCGCTGGTCGCCCAGCCTCCCACAGACACCGAGACGTAGAACATCCACAGGCGTTGATCGGGCGCCAAGGCGATTACCGGGTTGCCGAGTTTGCGGATAAAGCGGCGGGTGCCGTCACGGGTCGATTCGCGGGTGGCCAGCACTTGTTCGGCGCCCCACTCCGCGCTGGTGGCGTCGTAGCGAGCGGTGCGGATCTGCACGTCGGCGGCGCCTTCTCGTGAGCCGGCAAACCACACCGCCATCAAGTCCCCGCCGGGCAACGCCGTAACGGAAGACGAGTGCACAAAATCTTTCAGTTCAGAGGAGACGAAACGGCTGCTGTACATCGGCTCCGGCGCTTGCAGAGCAGCGTCGACTGGCGGTGTCGCCAGCGCAAACGGCGCCAGCACATGGGGCGGGTGGCTGCGCCATGCAGCAAGGAAAACCAGGCTCACAGCAAGACTGCCGAGGATGAATTTCAAGCGAAAAGACAACGCACGCATAGTGGACTCGCGGCAAAGACAAGATGAGTAACAATCGGCAAGACATCCTTGTCAGCGCGTCGAATCGTCCGGCAAGCGGCGACGGCGTCCGGTGAGCATCGACAACGGCAAGTTGTCGTGAACCTGAAAACTTTCAAACACAGCAGCGGCGATGTGGATGCAGACCAACACCAGCAAGCCGTCAGCCGCGGTTTCATGCACCGTCAATGGCCAATCGGCGCCCCATAACGCGTCGACCTCCTCCATGGCCCAACCGCTGAGGCCGGTGGTCAACATCGTCAGCAACATCAAAATCATCACCAGCGCACCCAGCGGCGAATGCCCGAGGCGATGTGCGGGCCGTCCGGCAAGCAGCGACCGCACGTGGCAAGCCAGTCTTGCCGGTGACGGCCAGAAGTCAGCCCAGCGCGCACTGCGTGGCCCGACAAATCCCCACACCAGCCGCACCAGCAGCCAGCCAACGGCGTAATAGCCGAGCCAGACATGCCAGTCGTCGCCGGCCTCATTGAAGAAGTAATTGGCGACGAAGACGCCCGCGATGGACAGATGAAACAGCCGCACCACGGGATCCCACAGGCGCAGGGACGCGCTCGGCATCAGCCCTTAATCTCGGTCTTGACCGCTTTACCGCTGACCGGATCGTGGTAGATCTCGACCTTGCGCTTGTCCTTGTCGAAACCGTAGATCTCGTAGCAATTGCCATCGGTGACTTTGAATTTGCTGATCTCGTAGCCCTGACTTTTCAGGTTCTCCTGAAACGCCTTCTCGTCCTGCCATTGCGAACGTTCAGCAGTGGTGCATTGCGGGCCGGCGACGGCCAACGGGCTGGCGACAATCAGGGACAACAGCAGAAGTTTGCGCATGGAAACACTCTCGCTCGATGAGGAAGACCTCACTGTGCAAAAGCAACCTTAGCGAAAGCTTAGTTGGCAATGAGTCGTTACATCTTTCCCGTCGGCACGACTGCCACGACTGGCTGCGCAGCGGCATGATGCCGCCGATCAAACGTTCTGTTACTTAGCGAGAACCGTCCATGCGTCTACTTCTGGTCGAAGATGATCGTGCCCTCGGGCAAGGCATCCGTGTTGCATTGAGCAACGAAGGCTACACCCTCGACTGGTTGCAGGACGGCGTCAGTGCCTTGCATGCCTTGCGCAGCGAGAGTTTTGACCTGTTGCTGCTTGATCTCGGCCTGCCACGGCTCGACGGTCTGGCGCTGCTGCAACAATTGCGCGGCGAACAGCAGGATCTGCCGGTGTTGATCCTCACCGCCCGCGACGGCACCGCCGAGCGCATTGCCGGGCTGGATGCCGGCGCCGATGACTACTTGATCAAGCCGTTCGATGTCGATGAATTGAAGGCACGCATTCGCGCCTTGTTGCGGCGCAGCCAGGGCCGTGCGCAACCGTTGCTGGAACACGCCGGCGTTTGCCTTGATCCGGTCAGCCAGCAAGTGACCTGGCACGGCGACGACGTGGTGGTGACGCCCATGGAGTATCAACTGCTGCATCAACTGATGGTTCGTCCCGGCAAAGTCGTCACCCGCGAACGCTTGTCGCGGGCGCTTTATGGTTGGCAGGAGCGGGTCGAAAGCAACACCCTCGAAGTGTTGATCCATAACCTGCGCAAGAAACTTTCCAATGAGCTGATCCGCACGGTACGCGGCGTTGGTTATGTCGTGGAGCTCAAGCCATGATTTCCATACGCGCACGCATACTGGTGCCGGTGTTGATTCTGGTCCTGATCGGCGATGTGCTGATCAGTTGGCTGGTGCTGCGCGACAGTCACCATGAAATCGAGGAGGTCTACGACGCGCAACTCGCGCAAAGTGCGCGTCTGTTGCAGGGTGTCCTCGCGCAACGTGCGCCGGGGGACAACGACTGGGACCGGCTCCATCAGGCGTTCGACGAAGCCATGAGCCGGGTCGGCGATGGCGAGGCCGCACATCCGTATGAAACGCGCTTGACGTTTCAGGTCTGGCGCAGCGACGGCCAGTTGCTGATGCGCTCGGCCGAGGCTCCGGAGCTGGCAGCGCCGCCGACGACCCTCGGTTCTCACGACCTGATGGAAAACGGCCGCGACTGGTGCGCCTTCCTGCTCAAAGATAGCCGGCAAGGCCTGCTGATCTGGGTGGGCGAGCGTGATGACATTCGTCAGGACCTGATCGAACGCATCGTCGGCCATACCGTGTGGCCCAGCGTGATCGGTGTGCCGCTGTTGGCCGTGCTGATCTGGCTGACCATCGGCTGGGGCCTGCAACCGCTGCGCGCCATGGCGCAGAGCATTCGCGGGCGCGACACCGAAACCCTGAAACCGCTTAACCTCAGCCCCCTGCCCCACGACCTTGAACCGATGCAAACGGCGCTCAACCGGCTGTTGCAGCAGATCGACAATCTACTGGCCCGCGAGCGACGTTTCATTGCCGACGCCGCTCATGAACTGCGCACACCGTTGGCCATCCTGCGAATCCACGCGCAAAACGCGCAACTGGCCGGTACACCGCAACAACGCGAAGAGGCGCTGGAGTTTCTCCTCAGCGGCGTCGACCGCGCCACGCGTATTGCCAGTCAACTGCTGACCATGGCGCGGATCGAACCGCGTCTGGCCCAGCCGCAAAATTGCCCGGTAGAATTGACTGCACTGGTACGCGAGGAGCTGGCGGAACTGACCCCGTTGGCACTGGAAAAAAACGTCGAACTGATCCTCGACAGCGACCACCACTGCCCGGTTGAAACCGACCCCGTCGCACTGGCGATCGCCTTGCAAAACCTGCTGACCAATGCGCTCAACTTCGCCCCGCCGGGCAGCGAGGTGCGGGTCCAGGTGCAGCCGCAAACATCCGGCGCTGTCTACATCAGCGTCGAAGATGCCGGCCCCGGGATCAATGAAGAGGATTACGCGCGGCTGTTCGAGCGCTTTTACAGCCACGGCCACGCCAATGGCGCCGGGCTGGGGTTGGCGATTGTGCAGATGATCGTCAGCAAGATCGGTAGCACGCTGCAGCTGTACAACTTGCCGCAGGGTGGCTTGTGCGCGGAGCTGCGGATTAATCAGACCCTGCCAAACAATTAAGTCTTGCCTGTGGCGAGGGGATTTATCCCCGATGGGTCGCGAAGCGGCCCCTGATTTCAAAGCTGGGACTGCTGCGCAGTCCATCGGGGATAAATCCCCTCACCACAAAGAACCCTCATCGCCAGTGAAAATCAGGCCATAGCAATAATCTCTCACTGAGTTATTTTCTTGATTCGAAGTTTTTGACAATTTTTTCATATTTGTCCGACTAAGATCCGCAGCCTCGTTGGGGAGTAGCCTGTTTCCGAGTCACTCGGAAGCGTTCGTATCAACATTCTCGGCAACCTGCCGTGGTACGAACACCTTTTGGTTGGTGAGACCGACGACACATCCATGCCTAAAGTCGGGCGTGTGGTTGTGTCGTTGACTCATAGCCCGACTGGAAGTGTTGCCGTGAATCCTGTTTCCCTCATATTCCTCGCCCTTGCAATGTCCACGGATGCGTTCGCCGCCGCCATCGGCAAAGGCTCCAGCCTGCACAAACCACGTCTGAGCGAAGCCCTGCGCACCGGTCTGATCTTCGGTGTCATCGAAGCCATCACCCCCATCATCGGCTGGCTTATCGGCCAGGCCGCGACGCGCTGGGTCGCCGAATGGGATCACTGGATCGCATTCACCTTGCTGGTGATCCTCGGTCTGCACATGATCTACAACGGTCTGAAGCATGAAGATGAGGAAGAGGAAAAACCCGGCCAGCACTCATTTCTGATTCTCGCCGTCACCGCGTTTGCCACCAGTATCGACGCACTTGCCGTTGGCGTCGGCCTGGCTTTCGTCGACGTGAATATCTGGGTGGCGGCCGCCGCGATTGGTATGGCAACCATGACCATGGTGACCATTGGCGTGATGCTCGGCCGCGTGCTGGGTGCGGTGGTCGGCAAACGTGCGGAAATCGTCGGTGGCGTGGTGTTGATGATCGTCGGCGCGACGATTCTGTATGAGCATTTGTCAGTCTGAATCACGCGCGAGTCCCGAGCGCTGATTCATGAGCTCTCCTCATTAGTCCTTGCAACACCAGCCGTATTGTTGAGCCGATAGCGGCAATATAAGGTGGTGCACCACTTTGAGGAGAGCCGCCATGCCCACCCCGTCCAACGTTATTGTCGTTATTGGCGCCGGCTCGATCGGCCAGGCCATTGCCCGTCGCGTCAGTGTCGGCAAGCATGTCGTGCTGGCGGATTTGAAGCAGGACAACGCTGATGCTGCGGCCCGCGTCCTGCTTGATGCCGGCTTCGCGGTAACCACCAGCGTGGTCGACGTGAGCTCTCGCGAATCCATTCAGGCTTTGGTGCGCACGGCATCTGCGTTGGGCGATATCACTGGCGTCATTCACGCCGCGGGGGTTTCACCTTCGCAGGCTCCCGTGGCAACCATTCTGCGCGTGGATTTATATGGCACCGCCGTGGTGCTGGAAGAGTTCGGCAACGTCATCGCTCCAGGTGGCAGTGCCGTCGTCATCGCCTCGCAATCCGGCCATCGCTTGCCTGCACTGAGTGCTGACCAAAACAAGGCACTGGCGACCACGCCTGCGGACGATCTGTTGGCATTGCCAATGCTGCAAGCCGATCAGGTCAGCGACCCTTTGCACGCCTATCAAATCTCCAAACGTGGCAACTCGCTGCGCGTCATGGCTGAAGCCGTGCGTTGGGGCAAACGCGGTGCGCGCGTGAATACGATCAGCCCGGGAATCATTTTCACGCCATTGGCGCGAGACGAGCTGAGCGGCCCACGCGGCGCCGGTTACCGGCGGATGATCGAATTGAGCGCCGCCGGACGCGGTGGCACACCCGATGAGGTCGGTGCCGTGGGTGCTTTGCTGATGGGACCCGAAGGTACGTTCATCACCGGCAGCGATTTCCTGATGGATGGCGGCGTTACAGCGGCGTACTGGTACGGCGATCTGGCGCCGCAATAACCAGCGCTTTGGCCAGGCTCAACGCGTTGCCGATCGCGGCGCCGCTGGCGGTGTTGTCGAAGATGCACCAGGTGGCGACAGCCTGCTCTGTCGCGACCTGCAACGCTTGCGTGAGTTGTTGCAGGTAGGGCAAATCGTAGGCGCTGTGGTAAATGCGCGGCGAACCGTGCAAGCGCCAATACTTTGTGCCCTGCGAACCTCTCGGTGAAGCGTCATTGCTGATGCGTGAGGGGTCGACCGCCGCCTGACTGACTTGATGCTTGATCAATAGCGGCTCGGCGTTGCCCCACGACTCATGCCGCGGTTCGAGTACCACTGGTCCGGCGAAACGCTGGCGCAATGCGCTGAAAAAACCTTCGGCAACGGCTGGGTCAAACGCCAGCGACGGCGGTAACTGCACCAGCAGGCAGCCCAGGCGATTACCTAATCCGCTGCACTGCCCAAGGTATTCGTCCAACGCCGCCTCACTGCCGGCAAGGCGCAGTTCGTGGGTGATGTGTTTGGGGATCTTCACTGAAAAAGCAAAACCGTCCGGCACCGAGTCTGCCCAACGTTCGTAGGTTTGGCGGCGATGCGGGCGATAGAACGAGCTGTTGATTTCGACGCTGTTGAATTGCGCGGCATAGCGCTGCAAATGCGTGCCCTCAGCCGGGAATGCCGGCCAATGCTCACGCGCAAGACTCCAGCCTGCACAACCAATGAAAATCAATTGCCTGCCTCCATTGCAATGTAGGCGCTGCCGCAGGCTGCGATCTTTCGATGTTGTTTTTCAAGATCAAAAGATCGCAGCCTGCGGCAGCTCCTACACGGTTGGCGAGAAACCTACGGGGTTATTTTTTGCCGGGCAGTACGGAGCTGAGCACTTGCTTGGCGGCCTGAACGATGATTCCGGCTTCGTCCGGATCACCTTTGAGCAAGGTCGTGGCGAATTTCTTCGCCTGCTCGAGCTTGATGTGCGGCGGCAGTGGCGGCACGTTCGGGTCGGTCTTGAATTCGATCAGCACTGGTACGTCCGAGGCCAATGCCTGCTCCCAGGCAGCGGCGACGTCTTCTTCGCGGTCGACGAAAATGCCCTTCAGGCCAATGGAAATGGCGAACAGGTGATATGGCACGTCCGGGATGCTCTGCGATGCCTCGAACTTGGGATCGCCCTCCATCACCCGCTGCTCCCAGGTGACCTGATTGAGATCTTCGTTGTTGAACACCGCACAGATCCATTTCGGGCTTTGCCACTGGCGCCAGTATTTGGCGACGGTGATCAGCTCGGCCATGTTGTTCATTTGCATGGCGCCATCGCCGACAAGAGCAATCACCGAACGCTCGGGGTAGGCGAATTTCGCCGCAATCGCATAAGGCACTGCCGCGCCCATCGAGGCCAGACCGCCAGACAATGAGCACTGCATGCCACGGCGGATTTTCAGGTCGCGGGCGTACCAGTTGGCGCACGAGCCCGAATCGCTGGTGATGATCGCCGCATCCGGCAGGCGCGGTGACAACTCATACACCACCCGTTGCGGATTGATCGGTTTGGCCTTGACCATGGCGCGTTTTTCCAGAGTCTTTTCCCAGGTGCCGCGCCAGCCCTCAACCTTTTTGCGCCATTTTCCCGAGGTTTTCTGTTCGAGCATCGGCAGCAATGCGGCGAGCGTTTCCGCCGCGTCGCCTTGCAGGTTGACCTCCATCGGATAACGCAGGCTGAGCATGTCGGGCTGCAAGTCGATCTGCACGCCCCGCGCCTGGCCTTCCTTGGGCAAAAATTCGGCATACGGGAAACCCGAGCCGATCATCAGCAACGTGTCGCACTCGGTCATCAGTTTGTAGCTGGGCTCGGTGCCGAGCAGGCCGATACTGCCCGTGACCCACGGCAGATCGTCGGGCAGTACGGCTTTGCCGAGCAGGGCTTTGGCAACCCCGGCGCCGAGTTTTTCCGCGACGGCGATCACTTCATCCGTGGCCTGCAGAGCGCCAGCGCCGACCAGAATCGCGACTTTTTCACCGGCATTCAAAACCTCGGCGGCACGTTGCAAATCCGCCTCGTATGGCAAAACTCTCGGTTTGCTGTAACCGACACCGGAGTGCGCAGTGCCGTGGGCTCGGGCCGGCGCTTCGTAGGGCAGATCCTGCAAATCGTTTGGCAGGATGATAGCTGTGACGCGGCGTTCGCCGACTGCCGTGCGCACCGCGCGGTCGAGCAAGTGGCGCACTTGCGACGGCGCCGAAGCCTGTTGCACAAAGGCGCCGGCGACATCCTTGAACATCGAGACCAGATCCAGCTCCTGTTGGTAGTGACTGCCCAGCGCAGTGCGCGCCTGCTGACCGACAATCGCCAGCACCGGCATGTGGTCCATCCGCGCATCGTAGAGCCCGGTGATCAGGTGCGACGCGCCCGGCCCCGAAGTCGCAATACACACTCCCAGTTCACCGGTGAACTTGGCGTGGGCCGAGGCCATGAACGCGGCCATTTCTTCATGGCGGGCCTGAATGAATTCGATCTTGCCCTTGGCCCGGTCGAGCGCGCCGAACACGCCGTTGATGCCATCCCCCGGATAACCAAAAATCCGCGTGACGCCCCATTGGCTGAGCCGCTCAACCAGAAAATCGCCTACTGTCATCGTCATCGTGTTCCTCGCCTTTCACCGGTGCATCGGGCATTCCCGGCAGTGCATCCGCCGAGAGGTGTAAGGGTCTGGACAATTGGGCTGGCGACGAAGTTTCGATTGATTTGCCGGGACAACGCACTGCCCCGGAAGGGTTAAGGGTTCAGCGCTCAGCGATGCGGATGCACCGTCCAGGCCACCAGTTTGATCACGATCGGCCGAACGACAAGGATGCACAGGAATGCCACCGGCATCGCCAACTTGTAGGCGTGCAACGCATTACTCAAGTAGTCGTTATCAATGCCCGAGTTGGCGGCCGTGATCACCAGTGACATCAGAAACGCCATGATCGTCGCCATGTACAAAGCAAACACATAGGGCGTGGCACGCGGTGACAGCTTGCGACGGCTAACACTCAGCGCATCGCTGCCAGTACTTTGATTCATAGGGCTTTTCCATCCATTGACAGGGAGCGGGCACCTTAACAAGCGAGGCTCCCCTCAACTAGACGGCTAATGGCAGGTACTTTATAAAGCACAACTTACGAATCAAATCGTTCTCGGCAGGCTATGGATGAATCTGTTAGCGGCAATTGCCAGTTTTATCAAAGTGGTTGAAGCAGGTTCCATAGTCGGCGCCGCCAAAGCCCTGGGCGTGAGTGCGGCAGCGGTGAGCCAAACGCTGAATCGTCTGGAGGCGCATCTCGGCGTGCGACTTCTGCAACGCACCACGCGGAGCATGGCGCTGACTGAAAACGGCGCGGTGTACTACGACAAGGTCAAGCGCATCGCGGCAGATCTGGAGTCGGCACAAAGCTCGATCAGCAACGAGCAAACCGAGCTGCAGGGACGGCTGAGCATCGCCTCCACTTCTGCATTCGGCCGGCATGTGCTCGCGCCATTGATCGCCGGGTTCGCGGCGCTGCACCCGCGTCTTCTGCTGGAGCTATCGAACACCAACCGCAAGATCAATCACATCCAGGACGGTATCGACTTGAGCCTGCGGATCAAACCGCAACTGGAAGATGGCATTGTTGCGCGCAAGATCGTTTCGCTGCCCTTCATCATGTGCGCCGCCCCCGCCTACCTGGAGCGCGCAGGCGCGCCGCAATCGCCGGACGATCTGCAAAACCATGCGTGCCTGGCGTTCCGTTATCCATTGGACGGGCGCTTTCTTCGTTGGACTTTTTCTCGGGACGGCCAGAGTTACGAGGCCAATATCAATGCCACGACCATCAGTGATGACATCGATGCACTGGCGCAGATGGCGGTCAACGGTGCGGGCATCACGCGACTGGCCGAGTTCGTGGCGGCGCCGTACATCGCCAGCGGCCAACTGCTGCCGCTGTTCGAAAACCATGACGGCGCAGGTCACGGCTTTGTCGAGCGAATGGACATTTATGCCTGTGTGCAGGAGCGTGCGGCGATGACTCCGAAGGTCAAGGCATTCATGGACTATCTGATCGAACACCTGAAGGTGCGCTGGCCGCAGGAAGATGCTTTGGCCGCACCGTTTCAAGCCTCCACTGACAAGGAATTGCTGTGAGCACATCTCGTTATGCCAAGGGCTCCGGCCGACCTCCGGTACATCTGGCCTCGATAAATGCGGCAGGCCATCTGGTTTTTTCCGGCGGCGTTTGCGGGGACCGTCATGTCCCCTTCTGCTCCCACGACGAACTGCTGGGAATGCTCAAAGACCTGATACTTGCGCGTGTACCTTTTTCGGTCGGCGGCATGTGTCCCGGCCCAGCAGATGAAGTCGGTTTGCTGATCGACAACGCAGAGCTGACGAGAGCCTGCATCGAGCTGTCCTGGATCGGCTCGCAACAATGGATTGTGCGCGAAACTGCGAACGCTTCTGGCGCATGGCAGCAAGAACCTGACGCCAGCAGAATCGCCAATTTAATGTTCAATCCGGACTCGCTGAAACGTTCGGACTAAGGCAAAGTCCACCTCGCCAATCGAGGCTCATCACGGAAGATAAAAACAATGAAACGTGCTTTCGGCGCTCTGCTTCTTTTCTGCCTGACCACCCACGTATTCGCTGACGACAACTCTATCGGTTTCCAGCGCTCGACCCTGCCGGACGCGAGCAATGAGCGTCCGTTGGAAATGGTCGTCTGGTACCCAGCCGGTGCAACCACTGCCGCACCGAAACTGGTCGCCGACAACCCGGCGTTTGTCGGCGTAATGGTCGCGGAAAATGCGCCACCGGCTGCAGGCGGACATCCGTTGGTAGTGCTCTCACACGGGTACCGCGGCAACTGGAGCAACCAGGCATGGCTGGCCAGCGCGCTCGCGCACCAGGGTTATATCGTCGCGGCGGTCAATCACCCCGGCAGCACCACGCATGACCGCAGCCCTCAGGCGGCGGCACAGTTGTGGCTGCGTCCTGCGGATGTCAGTCGAGCCATCGATGCGGTGACGGCTCAGCCGGAAAAGTTCGGTATGGTCGCAAAACCGCGCATTGCCGTCGTGGGCCACTCTCTCGGCGGCTGGACCAGCCTGGAAATTGCTGGCGCGCGTTTCGATACCGAGCGTTTCGCTGAAGACTGCAAAGTCCATTCGCAATTGTCCAGTTGCTCCGTTTATCAGCAGATGAATCCCGCCAGCAAAGCGGATTCGAAGACACGACTGGCCGCCGACATGCGTGACAAACGCGTCTCTGCCGTGGTGTCACTGGACCTCGGTCTGTCGCGTGGTTTCACCGATGCCAGCCTTGCGGCACTGCCTGTTCCGGTGCTGGTCATCGCAGCGGGCGTGCCGTCGCAAGACCTGCCCGCCCAGCTTGAGTCCGCCGATCTGGCCAAACGACTGCCAAAAACATCGAGCCAATACGTCGAGATCAGCGACGCCAGCCACTTCAGTTTCATGTCGCCATGCAAGCCTGGCGCGATGGAAATGCTGGAAGAAGACGCACCCGGCGACGGCATCATTTGCACCGATGGCGACGGTGGACGCGGCCGAACTGAAATTCAGCAGCAGACGATTTCGCTGATCAGCGAGTTTCTGGCGCGCTCTGCTGCGGGTTGAAATCGGTCAGATGTTTATCACCAATAAGGGAACACGCCACACACATATCGAATTGCACATAAGCAACATGTTCTCCCCGACATGGGCGGGCCGCGCTTGATTCCCTAGCATGGCTCTCGCACTGGTTGCCCGTTTGGCTGGCCAAGCAGCCTTTCGGACAACCAGCGGATGCGCTGCCCTTCAGCGCTATCCCCCTAACAAGGAGAACCGATATGTCAGCCGCCGCCATCGCCTGCAAGGACATCACCTGGAACCCGATCACCCGCTCCAGCACCTTCACCGAACATGATCGCGAGATACTCAAACAGCACTGGCACCCCGTGGCGTTTTCCGCCGACGTCGCTGACAAGCCGTTTGCCGTCACGCTGCTGGACGAACCGCTGGTGCTCTACCGTACCGGCAGCAAAGTGAACGCCGCCCGCGATATCTGCAGCCATCGCGGGGCGCCGTTGAGCAAGGGTTGGGTGCAGGGTGAAAACATCATTTGCCCATACCACGGTTTGCACTTCGGCACCGACGGGCGCTGCACGCGCATTCCGTCCGAACCGAATGCCAACCTCACTGAACGCCATCGCATCCAGATGTATTCGGCCCGTGAAGATTACGGAATGATCTGGATTCTGATGTCCGGTAGCGATGCACCCTTCGCTGAAATGCCATCGTGGAGCGACGAAAATTTTCAGCGCATTCTGCCGCCGTCGCTCGACATCGGCGCATCGGCCGGGCGCCAGGTGGAAGGCTTTATCGACGTTGCCCACTTCGCCTGGATTCACCACGAAGCATTTGCCGAACGCGACAACCCGGTGGTGCCGACCTACAAGGCCGAGGTCACGCCGTACGGTGTCCACGCCGAATACGTCAGCAGCGTCAGCAACTTCCCGAAAAGCCTGCAACATCGAGCGCCGGAAGGTTTTCAGTGGGTACGCACCTTCGATGTCTTTGCGCCATTTACTGCGCGTCTGACGGTGAATTTCCCCGATCCCGAGCACCGTTTGGTCATCCTCAATGCAGCCAGCCCGATCTCGGCACGCAAGACCCGGATGTTCTGCGCGATCACGCGCAACTTCGACAAACACATGCCGCTGGAAGACGTCTACGCCTTCAACCAACAAGTGTTCGAAGAGGACCGCGACATCGTCGAACTGTGCCGCCCGGAGGACTTGCCTCTGGATCTCTCGCTGGAAATCCATATTCCGGCTGATCGTTCCTCCACCGCCTATCGCCGCGCCCTGAGCGCACTGGGACTGGGTCGCGCCTTTACCGCCTGAATCCTGCGCTGCGCATCAATCGATTGGAGTAACCAACATGTTCAAGTGGGAATGTCTGGTCTGCGGTTTCATCTACGATGAGGCAGTGGGCCTGCCGGAGGACGGAATCGCGGCGGGAACGCGCTGGGAGGACGTGCCTGAAGACTGGTTCTGCCCGGAATGCGGCGTCGGCAAAGCCGATTTTTCAATGGTTCGCCTCGCGGACAGCGCAGCGGCGAATCGCCCGCCAGCAGCAACATCTGACCCGGTGATCATTCTGGGTTCGGGGCTGGCCGGTTATACCGTTGCGCGCGAACTGCGCAAACTGGACGCCGACATTGCCATCGTGATCGTGACCCGCGATGGCGGTGAGTTTTACTCGAAACCGGCACTCTCCAATGCCTTCCAGACCGGGCGTTTGCCGGAGCAACTGGTGACGTTCAGCGCCGAGCAAATGGCCGACCAACTGCAAGCGCGGATCATCACGCGAACAACGATAGAGCGCGTCGACACCCATGCGCAGCTGATTTACCTCGACGGTCAGGCGCTGCGCTATCGCTCGCTGGTGCTCGCACTGGGTGCCGACGCCCGCCGCCCGCCCCTGCAAGGCGATGGCATTGAGGCGATCATCACTGTCAACGACCTGGAAGACTACCGAGGCTTTCGTCAGCAGATCGGCAATGCAAGCCGCATCGCCATTCTCGGCGCCGGGTTGATCGGCTGCGAGTTCGCCAACGATCTGCAGCATGCCGGCCATGAGGTCTGCGTGGTTGACCGGGCCACTTGGCCGCTGAGTCGCTTGCTGCCCTCCGAGGCCGGGGAGGAAATGGCCAACGCGTTGGCGTCCATCGGCGTGCGTCTGGAACTGGGCAACGCTCCTGTTGCAGTCCGCCGCTCAGACGCAGGTTTACAGCTGCAATTGACTGACCTGCGCGTGATCGAGGTGGATTATGTGTTGAGCGCCATTGGCCTTGAGCCCCGCGTCGATCTCGCACGTACCGCCGGCATCGCGGTGGCCAACGGCATTATCACCGACGCCTGCCTGCGCACCAGCACGCCGAATGTCTATGCGCTGGGCGATTGCGCTCGCGTTCACGACCTGGTGTTGCCCTACGTCATGCCGATCATGTTGCAGGCGCGAGCCTTGGCTCAGACCCTCGCAGGCCGGCCAACGCCCGTGGCCTATCCGGCGATGCCGGTGACCATCAAGACCAGCGTGCTGCCCACCGTCGTGGCGTCTCCCATGGACAGCGACGGCCTGTGGTCGACCGAATGGGCCGATCGCTGCGACAAGAGCATCGTCAATGTGAAGTCGCTTTACCACGATCAGCACAGGCGAATGCGCGGCTTTGTGCTGATGGGCGCGGCGACTCAACACAAGGCCGAACTTCTGAAATCCCTGCCGGACTGGCGCTAGCCGCGTTTCTTTCAGGCGTAACCCGCAGATTTACTGACGTGGAGAGCTTTGCGTAGACGCATTCTGACGCATCGCTATATAGTCTTTTATATAGCGATACGTCATTCATTACAGCCAGCTCAGGGAGAAGGAACGATCTGTAGATGGACCCATAAGAAGAGATCCTGCCGTGTCTAACGCCGCCCCCAACTGCGATGCCCAACTGATCCGCACGCTGTACACCCTGCTGACCGAATGCAGTGTTTCGCGCACCGCCGAACTGCTGGGGCAATCGCAACCGGCAATCAGTGTTGCCCTGCGGCGATTGCGCGAGCTGACCGGCGATCAACTGCTGGTCCGCAGTGGCAGCCGCATGGTGCTGACCGCCCACGGCCTGACGTTGATCGATCCGGTCTCGCAGGCGCTGAACGGGATCGAGCAGATTCTGCACCCGGTGGACCTGTTCGACCCCGCTACTACCCGCCAGACTTTTCGCATCAGCACCCCGGATTACCTGAGCGTATTTTTTGTGCCGGCGATCATCGAGCGGTTCTACGCACAGGCACCGTTTGCCACGCTTGAACTCAAGCACTTGCAGGCCGAGGGTGGCTATTCGCGTGGTCTGGAGGATGGCTTTCTGGATCTGGTGATCGGTAATTGGAGAGCGCCGGCAGAGCATCTGCATTTGCAGTCCCTGTGCGACGACGATCTGGTCTGCCTGTTGCGCGACGAACACCCGATAGCGCCCGGCGGCCTGACACGCGAAGCCTATATCGAGGCGGATCATCTGGCCGTCATGACCCACAATTCATCAGGTCAGGGCACCATCGGCGCGGAGCTGGCCAAGAGCGGTCTGACGCGGCGAGTGACGACGACCCTGCCCTACTTCTGCATCGCGCCCTATGTGCTGGTGAAATCGAACCTGGTCTTCACCACCACGCGATCGTTCGCCAAGCATTACACCGAACTGTTGCCGCTGCGCATCGAGCCCTTTCCGGTGCCAGCGCAGCCCTTGCGGTATTACCAGCTGTGGCATGCACGCAAGCATCGCTCGCAGGCGTCGAAATGGTTGCGTGGCGTGGTGCAATCCGCCGCCCGGGCGATTGCCCCCGAGCCAATGATGGCCGAACGCGAAGCACTGTAGGAGCTGCCGCAGGTTGCGAAGTTTTTTTGCTGGATGGTTTTGTATATCGGGAGGTAACGATAAATCGTGCTGGCATGAATCGGATTTTTTCCCTACGGTGTTCCTCTGTTCTCAGCCAGTCACGATGAGGTCCGTTTCATGAGCAAAGCGCCCTACGTTCCGCCCAAGGTCTGGAAAAATGAAGCGCCGTCCGGTGGCCAGTTCGCCAGCATCAACCGACCGATTGCCGGGCCGACGCATGAGAAAACGTTGCCGGTCGGCAAGCATCCATTGCAGCTCTACTCGCTGGCCACGCCCAACGGGGTGAAAGTCACCATCCTCCTCGAAGAACTGCTGGCGCTGGGGCACAGCGCCGCCGAATACGACGCGTGGCTGATCCGCATTGGTGAGGGCGATCAATTCTCCAGCGGTTTCGTCGAGATCAATCCCAACTCGAAAATCCCTGCACTGCTGGACCGCAGTGTCGAGCCGCCGGTTCGGGTGTTCGAGTCGGGCTCGATCCTGCTGTATCTCGCCGAGAAGTTCGGCGCATTCCTGCCCAAGGATCCAGCGGGACGCACCGAGACGCTCAACTGGTTGTTCTGGCAGATGGGCGCGGCACCGTATCTGGGCGGCGGATTCGGGCATTTCTATGCCTACGCGCCGGAAAAAATAGAGTACGCGATCAATCGCTTCACCATGGAAGCCAAGCGTCAACTGGATGTGCTGGATCGGCGCCTCGCGCAAAGCCCATACCTGGCCGGCGAGCACTACACGATCGCCGATATCGCGGTCTGGCCCTGGTATGGGCAACTCGTGCGCAACAATGTTTATTCGGCGGCAGAGTTTCTCGCGGCCGAGGAATACACCCATGTGCAGCGCTGGGCAGAGGACATCGCCCAGCGTCCGGCGGTCATCCGTGGGCAGCGAGTCAATCGCACGTGGGGTGATGAGGCGAGCCAGGTGCCTGAACGGCATGACGCTGAAGACCTGAACTGATCCACGCGTTTTCCCTCCCTTCGACCGCGCCCGAGCAGATTTCATGTTGATCGGGCGCGGTCATTTTACCTCCCTCGCCTGAGTCTGCTGATTTCCACTGGAAGCGCCAATTTCTGCCGCTGTGGTGATTGTTTCCCTACGCCGAAAATGTGAAAAATTTGTTAACCAATTGAAGTGGATGGCTTTCTTCGACGGGATCAATCTGACATGCTAATGCGAATACTTCTTACAAGCATATGCATCAGATTCGTTTTGGTTACTTTTGGGGAAGCAGATTGATGTCGTTTCACACCCGCCACCGCCGTTCGAACCTCTCACCCAACCTTCTGGCACTCGCCATTGGCATGGTCAGCCTCTCATCCGTTTCAGCCGATGAGGCTCCAGCGCAATCGCCTGAAACTGCTGCCCCACCCGCCACGCTGGAACTTGGCGCAACCGAGATCGGTGCCACCCAGATGAGCAGCACCACCGAGGGTTCGCAGTCTTACACCACAGGCCCCATGCAGACCGCGACCAAGCTGTCGCTGACCATGCGCGAAACGCCGCAAGCCGTCACCGTCATCACCCGGCAACGCATGGACGATCAGGGCATGACCAGCATCAACGATGTGGTGCGAGGCACGCCGGGGCTGTTCCTCAACCAGTCCAGTGGTCCGGGCCGACAGGCTTACAGCGCACGCGGCTTCGACATCGACAACATCATGTACGACGGACTGCCCAGCTCCTATCAGCCGTATTCGATGGCGGTGCAACCGAACCTGGCGATGTTTGACCGAGTGGAAATCGTTCGCGGTGCTACCGGCCTTGTCACGGGCGCCGGCAATCCGTCAGCCGCGATCAACATGGTGCGCAAACGCCCGACGGCCACCCCGCAGGTGACGCTCACTGGCGCGGCTGGCAGTTGGGATGATTATCGTGGCGAGATCGACGCTTCCGGCGCGCTGAACGACAGCGGCACGCTGCGTGGCCGTGTGGTGGGTTCCTATCAGGGCGCCGACAGTTTCCGCGACAAGGAACAAAACGATCACGGCCTGTTCTACGCCATCGGTGAAGCCGACCTGAGCGACAGCACCACCGCGACCCTGGGTTTCTCCCGGCAAAATGAACAAACCAACTATTTCTGGGGCGGATTGCCGATCGGCACCAACGGCCATCACCTTGATCTGCCCCGCTCCACCTACCCCGGCACCGATTGGGAAAACAAGAAGCTGCAGATCGACACGGTCTTCGGCGAAGTCGAGCATCGCTTCGACAACGACTGGAAACTGCACGTCGCCGGCTCGTCCTCGACGCTCAACGGCGAGTTCTCCGGTACGTACCTGTCGCGCTACACCGGCCCGCTGGAAACCACCGCTTACCAATCGCACAACACCGACAAGCAGAGCGCTTTCGACGGTTTTGCCAGCGGCCCGTTCGAAGCCTTCGGTCGCACCCACGAACTGGTCGTCGGCGCCAGCCATCGCGTCTACGATGCAACGTCCAAGGAATATGACCCGTACACCACGGCCTGGCCGATCGGTGCGCCAAAGCCCGATTTCGTGCGTGACGGCAAGACGCGCAGCGTGGCCACTCAGGATGCCGCTTACCTCACCACCCGTTTGAGCCTGGCCGATCCGCTGACGCTGATCCTCGGCAGTCGCCTGGACTGGTATGACTACGATGACCGCAGCGGCGACGGCGACTACAAAGTCACCCGCAACCTGACGCGTTACGCCGGCCTGATCTACAAGCTGGACGACCATCATTCCGTCTACGCCAGCTACACCGACATCTTCACCCCGCAAACCTCGAAGGATCTCTCCGGCAAAGTGCTGGACCCGATCGTCGGTGAAAACTACGAGGTTGGCATCAAGGGCGAATATTTCAACGGCGCCCTCAACGCCAGTCTGGCCGTGTTCCAAATGGACCAGACCAACCGCGCAACCCTGGCGGAAAATCAGTTCGGCTGCCCGGTCATGACCTGCTACACCGGCTCGGGCAAAGTGCGCAGCCAGGGCATCGACATGGAGTTGCAAGGCGCGCTGACCGAAAACTGGCAGCTCGGCGCTGGCTACACCTATACCCGCGCGCACTACATCAAGGACGAAAACCCGGCCAACAATAATCAGCAATTCAAAACCGACACGCCTGAGCACTTGTTCAAGGTCTCGACGGTGTACCGCTTCCAGGGGCCGTTACAAAAACTCCGCGTCGGTGGCAACGTCTATTGGCAGAGCCGCATGTACAACGACGTCGCGCTTGCCAATGGCGGCAACTATCGATTGGAACAAGGTAGCTACGCGACCACCGACCTGATGGCCGGATACGAACTCACCAAACACCTCGACCTGCAAGTCAACGCGAACAATATCTTTGATCGCGTCTACTACTCGGCCATCGGCAGCAACATCACGTGGGGAGCCAACGACAATTACGGCAATCCGCGCAGTTACATGCTGACCGCCAAATACAAGTTCTAAGCCGCGCAATACCCGCAACAACATCGACCAAGGGCGCCCCGGAAAATCCGCGGCGCCCTTGGCTTTTGTGCAACCGGCCTATTAGCAATAGGCGACAAGAAGCGATAGTCTCTGACCCGACATCATTTCGAAGCACGCCCATGACCAGCCCAGAGTTCACATCAGACATTGAAGCCATCCGCAGCATTGATGCGGTGCCCGTGATCCTGAGCATGGTCAAGCACCTGACCGGCATGCGCTTCGCCGCCGTAGCCCGCGTTACCGAAAAAAACTGGGTGGCCTGCGCGGTCGACGACTCCATTGATTTCGGGCTCAAACCCGGTGGCGAACTGGTGCTCGAATCGACTATCTGTCATGAAATCCGTCAACACCAACAGCCCGTCATCTTCGGCCACGCCAGCCTGCACCCGCTGTTTTCGCGGCATCACACGCCAAAGACCTATGGGCTGGAGAGCTACATTTCCATTCCCATCGTCAGAGCCAACGGCGATTTTTTCGGCACGCTCTGTGCGATCGACTCCGTACCGGCCAATCTGGACGAACCGGCCATTGCAAAGACGCTGACGCTGTTCGCCCAACTGATTGCCATGAGCCTCGACACGCAAAGTCGTCTGCTGGCCACCAAAACCGAGCTGGACAACGCCCATGAACTGGGCCGGCTGCGCGAGCAATTCATCGCGGTACTGGGCCATGACCTGCGCACACCGCTGAGCGCCATTCGCATGAGCGCCGACCTGCTGGAAAGCAAGACCGAAGACAAACGCTCGCTGAATTTCATTGCGGCGATCCGCAACAGTTCCGTGCGCATGGGGGTGCTGATCGAAAACATCCTCGACTTTGCCCGGGGACGGCTCGGTGGCGGTATTCCGCTGCAACGCAAATTGGTGGATGACTTGCAGGCCACGTTGCTGTCGACCCTTGAGGAAATCAAGGTGTCCCATCCCAAGGCGACCTTTATTCATTCGCTGGACGTGCCGGCAGGTATTTATTGCGATGCATTGCGCATCAGCCAGTTGTTGTCGAACCTGCTGGGCAACGCGGCCACCCATGGTTCAACCCTCGCGCCGATCATCCTCAAGGCCTACGCCGAGAACGACGAGATTGTCATTTCGCTGACCAACCAGGGCACGCCGATTCCGGCGCAATTGATGCCATTGTTGTTCGAGCCCTTTTCCCGATCCGAAGCCGGGCAACGCTGCGAAGGGCTGGGTCTGGGGCTTTACATCGCGTCGCAGATCACTACGGCGCACAACGGCACCTTGAGCGTCACCTCAGACGCCGAATCGGGAACGCGTTTTGTGGCGCGGTTCCCGGCGCAGTTCAAATGGCTCTGAGCAACCGCTCTGCCCTCAAGCCGTCTGCCGGCGCATCGTCAGGATCGCCGCACCAAAGCCGATAAAGGTCGTCCCCACGACCCGACTGACCCAGCGGGACAGCGCGGGCCGGGTCAATACGCCTTTGGCCCGCGATGCGAGTGCGGCATAGACGCTCAACGACGACACCGACAACGCCATGAAAATCCCGGTAAGGATCATGAATTGCGGCAGCAAAGCCGCGCCCTGATCGATGAACTGCGGGAACAGTGCGGTGAAAAACATGGTTGCCTTGGGATTGGTCACGGCGGTCAGGAAGGCTGACTTATAGAGCTTGCCGCGAGTCGGGCGCGGCTTGTTCGCGTCGCCCTCGATACCGTTCGCAAGCATCGAGCCCTTGTTGAACAACTGCTTGACGCCGAGGTAGAACAGATAGCCGGCACCAACGATTTTCACCGCGTTGAACAACCACTCTGAACTCGCCAGCAAGGCACCCAACCCGAGCATGGCCGCGGCCGACAGGCAAAACAGACCACTGGCATTGCCCAGTGACGACCAGATCGTGCTGCGCTGCCCGTGGGCCAGACTGTTATTGATCGCCATCAGCGTCGCGGGGCCGGGACTTGCAATGGCGATCGCGGCGACCAGGGTAAACGCCAGAATCGAGTGAGAATCCATTTTCAATGCTCGTGGTAAGTGATGGGCTGCATATTACAGGAGCCGGGCGCGCTGTCGCTTTTCACGGCTATAACTGTACTGCGCCCCTGCCGAGAAAACCATGACTGACCGCGAACAGCTACATCGACAAGGCTTTGCCCTGCTTCGTGGCGCGATTCCCACCGAATGGCTGGATGCCCTGCGCGCCGCGTTTGATGCCGGGGTGAAGCCCTCAGCGCAATGGCCAGTCCCACGGGGCATGGATTGGCGCCACTCGCATCTGGACCTTGATCCAACGATTCAGGCCGTGTGCCGTCTGCCTCAGGTACTGGCGGTGGCCGGAGAACTGATCGCAGAACGGTTTTTTCTCGCGCAAGTGGAAGGTCGCGAGCCGCTGCTGGGGGGCGGTTTTCAATCCTTGCACCGCGACCTCTCGGCGCAGCGGCCGGGCGACAGCGTCAGCGCTCTCGCCTACTTCGACGATTACGGCCCCGAGAACGGCGCCACACGAATTGTCCCCGGCAGCCATCGTCCAACGCCTGGCGCCCCCCCTTTCGACTTCAATGACGAATCGCAAACGGTGCAACTTGCGGGCTGCGCCGGTGACATCCTGCTGTTTGACGTCGATCTGGTGCACGCGGGCAGCCTGAACCCCAGCGGCGCACGTCGGCGCTCGGTGCTGATCAGCTACTGGGCCGAGTCTCTCTACGCATCGCATCTGGAAACTCTGAGCCTGCGCAGTGTCCGCATGGACACAACTGATCGCTTCGAACCCTCGGACTTTGCCTACACGTCGCGTCCACCTTCAGGGATCGACAAACCTGCGCTCAGCCACCACCATTGCCCTCTCCTTAAAAATGACAGCGAGGCGTTGCAATGAGCCAATCGACTATTCGTGCGTTGATCCTGGATGACTACGCCACTAACGCCTTTCGTGAAGCGCAGATCAGTTGCCCGCAACCAAAAGCCAATGAAGTGCTGGTACGTGTCGTCGCCAGTGGCGTAAACCCGATCGACTACAAGATTCGCTCCGGCAACGCACCGTACGCCATGCCGGAACTGCCGGCGATTCTCGGCACAGACATGGCCGGTGTGATCGAGGCCGTGGGCGCCGACATCCAGCATCTGGCCGTGGGTGATGAGGTTTACGGGATGGTCGGAGGCGTGCGTGGCTTGCCCGGCTCACTCGCCGAATACATCGCGGTGGATGCCGATCTGCTGTCGCGCAAGCCAAAAAATCTGAGCTTTCGTGAAGCCGCGGCGATACCGCTGGTGTTTCTGACGGCGTGGGAAGGTCTGGTGGATCGCGCTCATGTCCAGGCCGGGCAGAAAGTGCTGGTACATGGCGGTGCCGGCGGTGTCGGTCACATGGCCGTGCAGATCGCCAAGGCCTTGGGTGCCGAAGTGTTCGCCACGGTGTCGCCGGGCAAGCGCTCGATTGTCGAAGGCTACGGCGCCACCGCCATCGACTACCGCGACGTGCCGGTCGAGCAATACGTAAACCAGTACACCGCTGGCAAAGGTTTCGATGTGATTTATGACACGGTCGGAGGCAAGAGCCTCGATGACGCCTTTGCGGCGATTCGCCTGTATGGCCACGTCACCAGTTGCGCGGCGTTCGGCACCCACAACCTCGCTACCGGTTCGCTGCGCAGTGCGACGCTGTCGGGAATTTTTGTGTTGCTGCCGATGCTCACCGGCACCGGACGCAAGCACCACGCCGAGATTCTCGGTTACGCCACGCGGCTGATCGAGGAAGGCAAGGTCAAGCCATTGATGCATCCGCAGCGTTTTACCCTGAGTGAGGCGCGTCAGGCCCACGATGCCGTCGAGCAAGGCACGGGCGTCGGCAAGGTGGTGATTGATATCGCCTGAACCTCAACGATTGCGGGCAAAAAAAAGCCCCGTGACCGAATGAAGGCACGGGGCGAAAAATTGGTTGGTTGCGGCCAACCAAAGGAGCTCTGTCAGATACGGTGACCAGGTGAAATCAGATGCAGTCCTGAGCTGCCTGTTCAAAAGTCGATGGCAGGAAATTCGAGGCCAACAGGTGACGCTCGTAGAGGAACACCTTGCCGCCACTGCCGGCCTTGTAGGCTTCCAGCACGTTGTCGGCCGACACCATGCTTGGCACCACGATCCGGTAGCTGCGCTGGGTCTGCGAAACCGTCGGGTGTAGCGCGCTGCCCTGCAACTTCGGCACTACGCAATCGGCGTACTGTGCGGGTGTCTTGCTGGTGTGCAACGTCAAGGTCGGATCGTTCGGCGCGGAGGCGCAACCGGCGAGCAACAAAGAAGCAAAAGCCATGGCAAGCACGAATAAAGGACGCATCGGTGTAATCCTGAAAATAAAGGTTCGGTTCAACCGGCAACGGTCCAGCTTCACGGCGCCGCCGCTGCCATTTATGTTTTAGGTGTTCAGCTTGCGGACACCAACGCCTTGAGTGAGCTGTCGAACTGCTTCAGTGCGTTGAGTTGCAGGTCACGTTGTTTCTCGATTTGCGCAGCGATTTGCGGCGCTGCCTGGTTGTGGACCCAAACCGATGGCAGCTGTTTTTCCACCGCCCCTTCAGCCTTGCCGATGTATTGCAGGTCGGCATCGTAGAAACGTGCGGTGAATCGCGCTTCGACCAGGCTGTTACGTTGGGTCAACAAGCGATTGAAGGTGTCGAGTTTCACCACCACATCCGGATGGGCCTGGACCAGCGCATCAAGGCTGTCGTAGACGGTCACCGACAAGAACTGTTGCTGCAACGAACTCACCAGCCAGTCGATGGCTAATTCCGGATCAGAGCTTTCAACGAAGGCTTCGCGAATCCGCGAGTCGAGCGCATCTTTCGCGCCGTTGACCGCCATGTCGTGGTAACGCTCAAGGTATTGCAGGTTATCCAGAGTGGTTTCGCTGTACAGCACGCCGACGGTCTGCGAATGCTGCAACGTGGCACTGCTGCCAGTAATGGTTTGGAAATGACACGACCGGGCATCGTCTGCGTAAGTCGGTGCAGCAGCAGCGCCTGTCAGCAGTGCGGCCAGCGCCAGTCGAGTCAGAATGTTCATCGCGCAAATTCCTTGAGCTGCGTTTCGATAGAGGCGATTTTCCGCCCATTGACGCGAAAGCAGAACTTGCGTTTCGTGATGGTCACTATTACTTCTAGCGATAGTTGCGCGACGTGCAGACTGCTACACACTCAAACACAACTAGAAAAACATGAATGAGGAACCCTCCTTGAGAACGTTTGACCTGATCCGAGACGCCGTTCTGCCCGATTTCCGCGAGCGGGTGGCTGAATACCTGGTCCAGTACGAAAGTGTATTGCTCGACAGAAACCACGCCGACCCGCAGCTCATTCGGGACACTGCCCATGAGTTGCGCGGTTACTTGCGCGGCCTGAACACCACGCGGGTATTGGGAATGGCGTATTGGGAAGAGCTGGATCGACGAGTCGTTGATACGTGGCTCGCGCCAGACAAATGACCGACTAGACTTTCCGGGCTGCCAATGTCTCTGTCTGTCTACCCGGAGGTGTCCCATGAGCAACAGCGAACCCGCAACTTTCAATGGCTGGGCTGCCACCGCTGCTGGTGCGCCACTGGAACGTTACAGCTATGATCCCGGCGCATTGGGCGAAGAAGATGTCGAAGTCGCTGTGGAATACTGCGGTGTCTGCCACTCCGATCAGTCGTTGATCGACAATGACTGGGGCATCAGCCGCTATCCGTTCGTCCCCGGCCACGAAGTGGTCGGCAAAATCGTGCGCATGGGTCCACAGGTGCGCGGTCTCGAACTCGGTCAGCGGGTCGGGATCGGTTGGTACAAGGGCAGTTGCATGCACTGCTCGTCCTGCATCTCCGGCTCACAACAACTGTGCGGCACCGCGCAGCCGACCATCATCGGCAGCAACGGCGGTTTCGCTGACCGTTTGCGCGCGCACTGGGCCTGGGCGATTCCGGTCCCCGAAAAGCTCGATCCGGCGCTGGTCGGGCCGCTGTTCTGTGCAGGCTCGACGGTGTTCAACCCGCTGCTGCAGTTCGGCGTCAAACCCACCGACCGCGTCGGCGTGGTCGGCATCGGTGGCCTCGGCCATCTGGCGCTGCGCTTTCTCAATGCCTGGGGCTGCGAGGTCACTGCCTTCACCTCATCGCTGAACAAGCAGGACGAAGCCAAACGGCTTGGCGCGCATAACGTCGTCGCTTCAACCGATAGCGAAGCGTTGAAGGCGATTGCCGGCACTCTGGACTTCCTGCTGATCAGCGCCAATGCCGACCTCGATTGGCCGGCCATGCTCGCCACCCTGCGCGGCAACGGCCGCTTGCACTTCGTCGGCATTGTGCCCAGCGCCATCCCGGTGCATGTGTTCGATCTGATTCCGCAGCAAAAATCGCTCTCCGCCTCACCGGTAGGCTCGCCGGGCACCATGGCGACCATGCTGGAGTTCTGTGCGCGGCACCAGATCCTGCCGCAGGTCGAGATGTTTCCCATGAGCAAGGTCAACGAAGCGGTTGATCACCTGCGCAGCGGCAAAGCGCGCTACCGCGTCGTACTGGACGCCAGCCAATAAAACAGCGGCGCGTCGGCCAGTGCCGTACGCGCCGCCCCTCCTGCCAAAACAGCCCCGAACGCTTACAATCGCCCGTCTAATTGCCAACCAGACAGGCTCCGCCAGAAATGCCGCTCGACCCTCCTACGATGTTGACTATCTCGATCGCACTCGCAGCCGCCGCTGCGCTGTATCTGACGATCGAGTGGCGCAGTATTCGTGAGCCTTCGCTACTGTTCTGGAGCGCCGGTTTCGCCACGATCACCGTCGGTTCAACCCTGGCCCTGCTGCGCAGCAGTGGTTTTCTACTGATCGGCATCTGGTTCGCCAACGGCCTGCTGGTGACTGCACATTTTCTATTTCTGCTGGGTGTTGCGCGCTTCACCCAAGCACGCCTGTCTCGCGCCTGGTCGCTGATCTTTGTCATCTGGCTGATCATGCTGCTGTTACCGGACGGGCCACTGTGGTCGAAGGTCATGCTGGCGGCCAACTCTTTGCTAGTGGCGCTGTCGACGCTCAAGGCGAGTTTGCTGCTGCGCCCCCACGGCAAGTCGCTGAGCGTCGGTGCGGTACAACTACGCTACGTCTTGCTGGCCCACGGGATTTTCTATGTGCTCAAAGCGCTGACCGTGATGATTCCCGGCACGCTCATCGATCTGGCGGCGTTTCGTGGCGAGATCATTCAGATCTCGCTGGTCGAAGGCGCCATGGCGATCATGCTGATCGCGCTGTCAATGACCGGCACCGAGCGCTACCGTCGTGAAAAAGAGATTGCCCGTCTCGCCGCCCGCGATCCGCTGACCGCCCTGTACAACCGCCGTGCCCTGGAAATGCGCGCACCGCGCCTGTTGGAGGGCGTCTCGCCGGAACAACCTGGCGCCCTACTATTGATCGATATCGACAATTTCAAACTGGTCAACGATCAGTACGGCCACACCGCCGGCGACCGCTTGCTGATCGCATTGAGCGAGTTGATCCGTGCGCTTCTGCCCCGGGAATCGTTGACGGCGCGTCTGGGCGGGGACGAGTTCGTGATCCTGCTGGCCAACGCCTCCAATGAACGCATTGTTGAATTGGGCAACGCCTTGCGCGAGCAGTTCATGACCACGTCTTCACAGACATTCCCGACGCCTGACGCCGTGACGCTGAGCATCGGCGCCACGGTTTTCGCCACACCGCCCACTAGTCTCGCCGCACTGATCGAACAAGGCGACGCCGCGCTGTATGAATCCAAACGCGGTGGGCGCAATCGTATTCGCCTGACCGGGCTCACCACTCCAGGATGACCATCCCCATGTCCAGCTTCGACACCTCACTGCAAGACAGCGCCGCGCCTGAAGGCGTTTGCTATGGCTGTGGCGGCCGCAACCCGCACGGTCTGCACATCAAAAGCCACTGGCACGAAGACGGCATCCACGTTGTCGCGCAACATCTGCCTGACGCCCAATACTGCGGCTGGCCGGAACTGGTTTACGGCGGGCTGATCGCGATGCTGGTCGATTGCCATTCCAACTGGACCGCAATGGCTTATCACTACCGTGCAGAAAATCGCCAGCCCGGCACCCTGCCCCGCATCGACTGCGTCACCGGCAACCTCGGCATCAAGTTCATCAAACCGACGCCGATGGGCGTAGCGTTGACCCTCAAGGCGAAAGTCGAAGGTGACGTCGGGCGCAAGACCCGAGTGATCTGCGAGGTGTTTGCAGGGGATGTGCTGACAGCGGTGGGTGACTCGGTTTTTGTGCGGGTCGACACCGCGCAATTGGCAGCGGCGGCGCAAGGACGCTAAGGCTTGGCTGCCAGACGAAGTGCTTGATACGCCGTGACCAATTGCTCCTGCGTGAACGCCAGATTGCGCCCACTCGGATTAGGCAACACCCACACCGCCGCTCCGCCGAAGGTGCTGTCCTGACGCCCCCACTGCACCTCACGTTGACCGGACAACGCGGCAAACGCCGCTTTGCCCAGAAACGCAACAAAGTCTGGCGCACAGTGGATGATTTTCTGCTCGAAGGCTGCCGCGGCGGTATCGAATTCGTGCCGTGACAGTTGATCAGCCCGCGCCGTCGGGCGATCCACGACAGCGGTCAATCCGCAGTGATATTGCAGAATCGTCCGGTCATTTTCCGGGCAAATCTCCTCAGGCGTGAACCCGGCCAGATGCAGCGTGCGCCAGAACCGATTACCTCGCCCGGCAAAGTGATGCCCCTGCGCGGCGGCTAACAGGCCGGGGTTGATGCCGCAAAAAATCACTGAAAGATCTTTATCGAGAATGTCGTTGAGTTTTTCCGGGGGCATAAGGCGCTCAAACGTTGAAACAATATGGGCGATTGACGATGCCGCCAACGATACCTAATCTCCGGACACTTCGCCCAAGGCAATACGCCGCCCCGAACATTCAGGTCGCGCCCAATCCTTGGGCGTTTTGCTATCTGAAGACTGCTTGTGACACAACATCATTAAGGACAATGAATGCCGCTGATTTCGCAACGCGTAGAACTGGCACGCAACGGAGCCAACGATAAAGTCATCTGCCGCATGCCATCCGGCTGGGCGGTGATGGGCGATGTGCAATTTCTTCCCGGCTACTGTCTGCTGCTTCCCGACCCCGTCGTGCCAAGCCTCAACGATCTTGATGGCGACGCCAGAGCCACTTACCTGCTCGATATGGCCCGCCTCGGCGATGCAGTGTTGCAGGCGACGGATGCATTGCGCATGAACTATGAAATCCTCGGAAACTCGGAACCCGAGTTGCACTGCCACCTTTTTCCTCGATACGCCTCGGAACCGGAAGAAAAGCGCAAGATGCCGGCGTGGTTCTATGACTGGAAGAACGCGGTGCCCTATGCAGAGGAAGTGCATGGTGAGTTGCGAACAAGGATTGCTGATTTGTTGGGTGCTACGAGTAGGCCTCAGTAGTTTTTTGAACCGGCAGTGAACCCCGTCAAGGACAGATGCAGACGATATGAAGACACCCACCTGGTTCATACCACTCAGCGAATCACTGAGTACTTTGCTAAAACATGGAGCCACCCCGGACTCGACGAATCTGAGCCGGTATGAAGTGGCGTCCATCCTCTACGTACTCCAGCTGTCGAAGCCTCTCAAATCTCCCGCTCCCTCAGCTCTGGACCTGGAGCGTAAGTTTGCAACAATCCTTGCTGTCCCCAGCGACCAACTCAGGGCGGCTCTGACTGAAAGCTACAATCAGGCGGCTTTCATTGCAGGCTTGGCGAGAATCTCCGATCTGGGCATTGGTCTGGTTGATAAGAAAACCATTTCCAATCATCCATTCATTCGCCCTGAAGGCGATTGGGATTTCGATTTCGCCAGACGTTATCGGGATATCTACGGGGCCATCAGTCACGAACATGTTCGGCCCGGTGGTGCGATTATCAGGTTAAGTGATCACCAACTTCGCTTGATCCACAACATCAGGGCTAACCTGGAAGATTCGATCGAAACACAAGCGCTTGCAGGGACGGGAAAAACCTTTGTTCTTGATGAAGTCATGGCGCTGATGCCAGAAAAGCGATTTATTTTCATGACAGACGCCGAGCCCAAGCTTAAAGCGATCCGTGCTCGGTTCACCGCAAAAAAAGTGCCCACGTCTACCTTCAAAAGATTGGCAGAGTCCACGCTGTCGGGTGGAAACGAGTTCCTCCAAAACAAGATGGAGGCAGAGTCTCGTCTACCCTTGTCCTATTCTCAGTTGGCTGAACAAGTCGGGCTTGGCCCTATCGGCAACCGGGGTGCCACACAGGTAGCAGCATTGTGCTGGTCCGTTATCTTTAAGTTTTGCATGTCAAAGGACCGATACATTACATCCCGCCATATTCCACTGGATCAAATTCGTTGGCTATCAATGAAGGATCAGGAAATTGTTGCTGCGGTATCGGTCAGACTCTGGAACCAACTGATTCAACTGGATATGGAAGCCCCTTCTCTGCCGGTGCGTGGATACCACCGCATCAAACAAATGTCCCTGGAGAATCTTTACATTCCGGAACGTTTCGACACAGTACTGATAGACGAGAGCCATGACCTTTCCGCCCCTATGGTTGTAATACTCGACAAATCACCTCAAACCGTGATCTCCCTGGGCGACCAATTTCAGAACCTGGAAGGTCAGTACGTACCGCACAGTGCAATAATTCGTCATCGAGAAATGGCGACATCCCTACGTGCCGGGCCACCTCTAGTTGAATACATCAACCCGCTTCTAGAGATTTTTCCTGACGCTTCCAGCTCACCGTTCATGGCTGATAAAGCGAAAGAAATGGTAGTCAGGCAATACTCTGCTGATGCTTTCCCTCCCGAAGCGAGCGTCATTCTGGTCGCGGACAACTGGGGAATATTCGACTGGCTCCTTCGTAGCCGCGAAATGGGCAAAGGAGCAGCTGTTATCGACTGGAATCGTGATGTCGAGTCGTTTTTAAGCGACTGCTGGGGTTTGTTTATGGATATCAACAAACCGACTCACGGTGCTCTTGCGCGCTATCGGACCTGGGATCAACTCCATGAAGCGATGAAGTGGAATCATGCGTTTCTCAGGGTTGAAAGATGGCTGAGTACGGTCGGTGTCAAAATTGGTGTATCGGGTCTTTACAAGCGTGCCAGCCACGATGAGTTTGCGAATCACCTTCCCATTCGCCCACTGTTGGCAACAGTTTTCGCCGTCAAGAACTTCGAGTTCAAGCGAATGGCTATCTCAGAGGACCTCTACTATTCCCCGGACCTGTTAGGTAAAAGGGTGCTTTCCAAAAAACTCGCCTTGCTCTACACAGCAATTACTCGTGCGTGCGGAGAAATCTACTTTCCAGACACCCATCAAGTGTGGATGGATGACATAACGCGTGCAGCTGGGAGCTTGAGGTAAACACTACCAATGACTCAACAGATTCGACTCGCATCCGACTTCGATGCCCAAGCCATAAGCCAAGTGATTGTCGCTACTTTGCGTGAATCCAATGCTCACGACTATTCGCCGGAAATCATCGGTCAGGTGGAGAAAAGCTTCTCTCCTGCGGCGATCCTGCAGTTGTTGAATCAGCGTCGGGTGTTTGTGGCGACAATCGATCAGCACGTCGTTGCAACGGCCAGTCTTGATCGAGATGTGGTTAGAAGCGTGTTTGTTGCTCCGTGCCATCAAGGCGCCGGAATCGGCAAAAAGCTGATGGAGACCCTTGAGTCAATCGCCATCAAGGAAGGCCTACAGCGCCTGCGAGTGCCCTCTTCCATTACCGCCGAAGCCTTTTATGCCTCGTTCGGTTTCGAGAAAATCCGCGATGAGTTTCAGGGTGCCGAACGCACGATCGTCATGGAGAAACCGCTGAGCCGGTCGTGACGACACGCAGAACTGTGGCGAGGGAGCTTGCTCCCGCTGGACTGTGAAGCAGGCCCTCTCTTTTAAAACAAGGGCTGCTGCGCGCCCCGGAGAGAGCAAGTTCCCTCGCTACAGGTTATTGCATTGAACCCACGACTTTAGCCCGCGCCGAATGCAGCTTCTTGTAGCTCTCGATCAAGCGCAAATGTCGATCCAGACCTTCAAGTTTCAGGCTGGTCGGGGTCAAACCATGGAAACGTACGCTACCGTTTACCGAACCAATGGCCGCGTCCATGCGCTCGTCGCCGAACATGCGGCGGAAGTTCGTTTCGTAGTCGGCCAGTTGCAGATCCTCGTCCAGTTCCATCTCCAGCACCACGTTCACTGCCTGGTAGAACAAACCGCGTTCGACGGTGTTGTCGTTGTATTGCAGGAAGGCTTCGACCAGGTCTTTCGCCTGATCGTACTTCTGCAAGGCGAGGTAAATCAGCAGGCGCAGTTCGAGAATGGTCAGCTTGCCCCACGGCGTGTTGTCGTCGAACTCGATGCCGATCAGCGTGGTGATCTCGGTGTAATCGTCCAGCTCGCTGTTTTCCAGGCCCTGGGCGAGGTTACGCAAGCCGACTTTGCTCAAGCTGTGCAGGTTGAGGATGTCGGCGCGAAATTGCAGCGCTTTGTTGGTGTTGTCCCAGATCAAGTCGTCGACCGGATAGATTTCCGAGTAGTCCGGCACCAGAATCCGGCAAGCCTTGGCACCGATGTGCTCATAGACCGCCATGTAGACTTCTTTGCCCATGTCTTCGAGGATGCCGAACAGGGTTGCGGCTTCTTCGGCGTTGGAGTCTTCGCCTTGACCGGAGAAGTCCCACTCGACGAATTCGAAGTCCGCTTTGGCACTGAAGAAACGCCACGACACCACACCGCTGGAGTCAATGAAGTGCTCGACGAAGTTGTTCGGCTCAGTCACCGCCTGGCCCGAGAAAGTCGGTTGTGGCAAGTCGTTCAGACCTTCGAAGCTGCGACCCTGCAACAGTTCGGTCAGGCTACGCTCCAGCGCCACTTCCAGGCTTGGGTGCGCGCCAAACGAGGCGAACACACCGCCAGTTCGCGGGTTCATCAGCGTGACGCACATCACCGGGAATTCACCGCCCAGCGACGCATCCTTGACCAGCACCGGGAAGCCTTGCTCTTCCAGACCCTTGATACCGGCCAGAATGCTCGGATACTTCTCCAGCACTGCCTGCGGCACATCCGGAAGCGCCATTTCACCTTCGAGGATTTCGCGTTTGACCGCACGCTCGAAGATTTCCGACAGGCACTGCACCTGAGCTTCGGCCAGCGTGTTGCCAGCGCTCATACCGTTGCTGAGGTACAGGTTTTCGATCAGGTTGGACGGGAAGTACACCACTTCATTGTCGGACTGGCGCACAAACGGCAGCGAGCAGATGCCCCGTTGGATGTTGCCGGAGTTGGTGTCGTACAGATGCGAGCCGAGCAGCTCGCCGTCACGGTTGTAAATGCCGAGGCAGTATTCGTCGAGGATCTCGCTTGGCAGCGCGTCTTTCGGCCCAGGCTTGAACCAGCGCTCGTCCGGGTAATGCACGAACTCTGCGTTGGCGATCTCTTCGCCCCAGAACTGATCGTTGTAGAAGAAGTTGCAGTTCAGCCGCTCGATGAACTCGCCCAGCGCCGAGGCCAGCGCGCCCTCTTTGGTCGCGCCCTTGCCGTTGGTGAAGCACATTGGCGAGTGCGCATCGCGGATATGCAGCGACCACACGTTGGGCACGATGTTGCGCCACGACGCGATTTCGATCTTCATGCCCAGGTCGGCGAGAATCCCCGACATATTGGCGATGGTCTGCTCCAGCGGCAGGTCTTTGCCGGCGATGTAAGTTCCCGCTTCCGATGTCGAATGCGGCATCAACAAGGCCTGGGCGTCGGCGTCGAGATTTTCGACTTCCTCGATGATGAACTCGGGACCGGTCTGCACGACCTTCTTCACCGTACAACGGTCGATGGAGCGCAGGATACCCAGACGGTCCTTTTCCGAGATGTCCGCCGGCAGTTCGACCTGGATCTTGAAGATCTGGTTGTAGCGGTTTTCCGGATCGACAATGTTGTTCTGCGACAGACGAATGTTTTCGGTGGGGATGTTGCGCGTGTCGCAGTACAACTTCACAAAGTAAGCCGCGCACAAGGCCGACGATGCCAGGAAGTAATCGAACGGACCCGGTGCCGAGCCATCGCCCTTGTAGCGAATAGGCTGATCGGCGATCACCGTGAAGTCGTCGAACTTGGCTTCAAGTCGAAGATTGTCGAGAAAGTTGACCTTGATTTCCATGCGGGATTACCAGAATACGGCTAAACGAATGGCGGCCATTATCCGGTTTTTGAGCGGGAAGTCTTGTGCTTTCGGGAATCGCCGCTGACCGGCGATGCTGGGGCCAAGGGCCGCAGATCCATGCCCGCAGCGAGTTTTGCGGGTCAGTCGTCACTTGTTGCAAACACGCCAAGGCAAAGACTCGAAGGGTTCACTACGCTTCTACAGATTCGGATCAGTGCAATGGCGAAAAAGAATCTGAACCTTGCGCTCGCGCCACTGTTCCAGATTCAGAAGACTGCGGATCAAGGACGAGCGAATGGAAATTTCCAGTTATGCGGCGCCTGCTCCCCCTCGGCAAAGCGCTGTCACCCGCCGCCTGGCGGTCGCCGTCGGCGCGCTTTTCGTCACCGGCGTGATTGCCGCGACCGGCGCCTTGCTCGGCATCGCCAACCGGCTCGACAACGATGAAATCAACAAAACCAGATTCTTTTCGGCGCGCGCCCTGGAAAACCGCATCAGCGAATCAAAAAACTACATCACCAGTTACGCAAACTGGACCACGGCGTATGAACACCTGAGCGATCAGGTCGACACGAACTGGGCCTATACCGAGCAAAATGTCGGCAAAACCCTGTTCACCACGGACGGCTATGACGGCGTTTTTGTGCTCGACCGCGAGCGGACCAAATACGCCGTAGTTCGTGGGCAAATGCTCGATACGGACATCTCGGCGTTTCTTGGGGCCAGCGCCGCGTCGCTGCTGGATCAGGTGCAAAGCCAGAGCGACATAACCCAGGCCGTCAGCAGCTACTCACTGTTCGAGGGCTGGCCGGCGCTGGTCTCGGCGGCGGCGATCCTGCCCAACGATGAGCGGCCACTGGACGCTGCGCAGAAAACCTCAGTGTTGGTGTTCGTCGAAAAGCTCACGCCGACCAAGCTGCGCAAGATCGGCAGCGGTTATGGCTTGAACAACCTGACCCTCGCGCCGGATGAAACCCTTGATCCGGCCCGGCCCCGGATAGCGCTGGACAACACCGGTTACAGCCTGATCGCCGATCTGGAACGGCCGGGGCAACAGCTGTTGTGGTCCTTGTTGCCGCCCCTTGGCGCAACAATGGTGGTGCTGATGCTGCTGACCGCGTACTTCTTCCGCCACGCCTTGCGTTCATCGCAATACGTCGACAAAAGCTTTGAAGTGATGCAGAACTCGAACCTTGCACTGGAAAGCGCCAACCGTGGACTTGAAGCCAGTGAAGAACGTTTTCGCGCGGTGGCGGAAGCTGCTTCGGACTGGATCTGGGAGATTGATCGGGATCTGGCGCTGACTTATCTGTCCGCGCGATTCAGTGAAGTGACCGGTTATCCGCAAGCCTTTTGGCTCGGTCAAGACATCGGCCAACTGCTGTTTTGCGACACCACCCCCTTGGAACTGTGGCTGAAAAAGCTCTCCGAAGAAGGCCCGGCCAGCGATCTGCGTTGCACCTACCGCGACCACTGCGATCAGCAGCGTCACTGTCGCCTCTCAGCGCGTCCGATCTTCGACAAGCATGCCGTCATCGGTTATCGCGGCACTGCCAGCGATATCACCGACGAAGTCGCCGCCCATGCGCAGATCCAGCACCTGTCCATGCACGACGCCCTGACAGGCCTGCCCAACCGCAACAAACTGGCGCGCTATCTGGATGATGCGCTGATGCTGCGCGAGCATGCGCCAGCGTTGTCCCTGTTGGTGATCGATCTGGACAATTTCAAACCGATCAACGACTCGCTCGGGCATCCGGCCGGTGATGCAGTGTTGCAGGAAGTTGCCGTGCGCCTGCGTGAATGCACTCGCGACAACGACATCGTCGCCCGGCTCGGCGGCGATGAATTCGTCGTGGTGCTCAATGGCATGGACAGCCACCACGAAATCGACAAGTTCTGCACACGCTTGATCGGCAGCCTGCACCAACCGGTGATTTTCGAAGATCATCCGCTGCACATCGGCGCCAGCATCGGCATCGCCCTCAGCCGCCACCATGGTTTCACCCCCAGCGAGCTGATCCGCTACGCCGATATCGCGCTGTATCAGGCCAAATCCGAGGGCAAGAACACCTGGTGTTATTTCGAAGCGCACATGAGCGATCAGATTCAGACGCGTCGGCAACTGGAAGACGATCTGCGCCATGCGCTCAAGCACAACGAATTCGTCCTGCACTATCAGCCGCGCTACAAGGTCGACGGCAAGCAGATTGTCTCGGTCGAGGCGCTGGTGCGCTGGCAACATCCATCCAGGGGCCTGCTCGGGCCGGACCTGTTTATCCCGCTGGCGGAGCAGACTGACCTGATCGTCCCGCTCGGGCGCTGGGTGTTGCGTGAAGCCTGCGAGACGGCGTTGACCTGGCCGGAAGATATTCTGCTGTCGGTCAATCTTTCCCCGGCGCAGTTTGCCGTGACCGACGTAGTTGAAGATGTCCGTGACGTGCTGATCGCTACGCGCTTTCCGGCAAGTCGCCTGGAACTGGAGATCACCGAAAACGTCATGCTCAACGATACCGACGGCGCACTGACCACCATGAACGCCCTTAAAGAACTCGGCGTGCGCCTGAACATGGATGACTTCGGGACCGGCTATTCATCGCTGGGTTATCTGCGCGCCTACCCCTTCGACGGGATCAAGATCGACAAGCGTTTCATCGCTTCGATCAGCAGCGGCGTCAATGACCGGGCGGTGGTGCAAGCCATCATCGGCCTGGGCAAAGCCATGGGCCTGACGGTCACCGCTGAAGGCGTCGAAACCGAAGAGCAACTGGATATTCTCGGCGCGGATCAATGCAATGAAGTGCAGGGCTACTTCATGAGCCGCCCGATCGACAAAACGGCGTTCGCGCACCTGTTGCACACGTCGAGAAGCGCGCAGCCGAAAAAGCCAAAACCGAAAAAAGACCGCTCCCGTAGCGGCCTTAATCTGGAGGGGTTGTAGTGCTGATCAAGCTGTATGTTCATGGGTTTTTCAGCGAAGTGTCTGATCCGCCTCGCCCCGGAACACACTACCGGCATCCCGTACCAATTGCCGCCATTCAGCGCTGGTGATCAGTCCCTGCTCTTCCATTTCATCGGCAGCCTTCAGTAACTCGTCGTACTGCTGCTCCGGGTCCATCCGCAGTTGCGACTGCGTCGCCAATTTGCGCCATGCCGCCAGTGATTCTTTCTTGCGCTGATCGAACATAGGGTTTTCTCGTGAAGGACTCCCCTTGGTAGAAAGACGTGCACACACGGAGGTTCAGCGCAGTCGACGGGTGGAGTCTGCACCTGCGATCTTCCTCCCGCATCCGACGCTCTGTATGATTCGGCACCCACTCGATGCTGCACGCCAGACCCGCAAGGAACGCGCATGAAGTTCTTCAAAAAGCTGTTCAATTCAGCAAAAAAAAACCCCCTCCAAGCCCCGGAACAGCCCGAAGAACTTATCGAGTCGTTCGGATATGACGACCTGAGCGAGGCCGAGAAAGCCAACATGGCCGAGCGAGAAGCCAGCCAGAAAGCCCTGGACCGGCATTGGAATGCTGTCGGCACCAGCGAAAAAGACGTCCTTGGCTACATGATCAGTCCGAGTTTCATGGGCGGTCCCGACTGGCCATCGACCCGGCAAGCCTACCGCGTGGTACGTCGTGGTGACTCGATCATCCTCGCCACCGAAGGCATGTCAGACCCGTTCGATGGCGCCGAAGGTCTGGGCAATGGTTTCGAGATGGAACTGTTCATCGAAACATCGGACATCCCCAATCATGCACTCGGCGCGCCGGGTGACGTTGACCCGTTCAGACGCAGTTGGGCATTCGAGCTGTTGAAGCACCTCGCGGCCGAGGTCGCGCACGCTGGCGGGCTCATCCATCGGCTGGAGAAATACGGTTCGATGTCTTACGAAATCCCGGGATTCAGCAAATCGGATTACATGAGCGAGCAACTGCCCGCGCATTTCGTCACCGCCGACGACATGACCGGCATGGTGATTGGCGCCCCCGAACCGGACTTCCCGACCCGAATCGATGACATGCCCTTGTCACCGGTCAAACTGGTCTGCGTGACATTGATTACCGCCGCCGAACTCGAATACATCCGTACCGGTGGGCAAAATGCGCGCAATGATCTGGTCGCGCGCTTGAAAGACGCAGGTGTCGGGCATATCAGCCGGCTCAATCGCGCCAGTGTGGTGTGACAGGGGCATTGCTCAGCCGCGAGAGAACGTTTGCCGCCGTGCAGTGAGTTGACTGCGCCCCTCGGTATTAGCGGTATAAAAGCAAATTCCCATGTGTTTCCTTCGTTCTTTCTTACGTCGCAATGTTCATTGCCCGTCCCTGTCTGTCTGGAGTTTCTCGATGCCCGCGCCCAAATCCCTGCCCACCGCGTTGTTGGGGCTGGCCCTTGCCTGTCCGGCCATGGCCGAGACTCAAGGTATGGAACTGGGGCAAGTATTGATTTCAGCCGAGGATCGCAGCGGCACGGACGCAGCCGTCGAGGACGCCAAGTCCCGACTCGAGCGAGTACCCGGCGGCACCAACGTGGTCGATATGCGCCAGCCGTTGCAGGGCCGCGTGGCAAGCAATCAGGATGTGCTGGCCTATCAGCCGGGGGTTTACGCGCAATCGGCGGGCAACGAAGGCGTGAAGATTTCAATTCGCGGCTCGGGCATCAACCGGGCGCCGGGCGCTCATGCTTCGGGGCTGTACACGATGCTCGACGGCTTGCCGCTGACCGGCCCCGGCGGCACGCCCTACGAATTGCTCGAGCCGTTGTGGATCGACCATGTGGAAGTGCTGCGCGGTGCCAACGGCTTTGATCGTGGCTCTCTGGCCTTGGGCGGCGCTATTGATTACGTCAGCCACACCGGCTACGACGCGCCAAAACTGCAAGTGCGTTACGCGACCGGCAGCCATGGTTATCAGCAGCGTCAGGTCAGTTCCGGGCAGGTGCTGGGCGACTTCGATTACTACGTGTCGCTGACCGATTCGAACGCCGACGGTTATCAGGATCACACCGCCAGCAAGAGCCAGGGCGTGATCGCCAACTTCGGTTATCGCTTCAACCCGAACCTGGAAACGCGCTTCTATATTCGTTATCGCCAGACCGACAACGACCTCGCCGGACGCGTGACCAAGCACTCCATCGAACACGATCCGCGCGCGGCCAACCCGGCTTATGTATCGCGCGACGACAGCCGCAAACAACCGGGCAGCACTTTCATCGGCAACAAAACCACGTTCTACATCGACGACGATTCGAGCATCCAGACCGGCCTCGTCTATCACGACTATCCGATGGACCTGCGCGAAGGCCCCAACCGTTTGAAGGTGGCCTACACCGATGTCAGCGGCACCTTCGACTACAAGCGCCGCGATACTTTGTGGGGCATGGAAAGCCGCAGCAATGTCGGCCTGCGCGTGACCAAACATTTGCCCAATGACGGCGCGAGCGAACTGGTGCGCATCCCTACTGCGCCCAACACATCGGGATACGCGCCCGGCACACACATGCGCAACTTCACTTATCAGGGCTCGGACACTGTCCTGCATTTCGGCAACGATCTGGAAATCGCCGATGACCTGTGGCTGACCACCGGCCTCGCCGCCATTTACACCCGTCGCGAAAGCGCCGTCACCTACCCGCAAGGCGGTGGCAAAACCAGCATGAACGACTGGGACTACGCCCCTCGCCTCGGCCTGCGCTATCAGGTAACGCCTGATCTGCAGGTGTTTGGCAATCTCAGCCGCTCGGTCGAAGCCCCGCACCCGTGGTCGTTGATCTACAGCTCCAACGTGCGTTTCCCGACCGGCAGCGGTGCGGCGACCGGCACCCAGCGCGACCCGATCAAACTGCAAAACCAGACCGCCACCACCCTCGAACTTGGCGGGCGCGGCGACAGCGCATTCGGCGAATGGAGCCTGGCCTGGTATTACGCGCAAGTGCGTCACGAATTGCTTTCGGTGCTGCCGGATGCCAACGCGGTCACGCCTTATGAGCTCAACGCCAGCCCCACCGTGCACCAAGGCGTCGAAGCCAGCCTCAACAGCAAACTCTGGTCAGCCGATGACGGCCGCCAGTTGAGTCTGCGTCAGGCGTATACCTTCAGCGATTTCCACTACCGCGATGATGATCGCTTCGGTGACAACCGCCTGCCGGGGTTACCGATGCACTACTACCAGGGCGAACTGCGCTACGACTGGCCGCTAGGGTTCTTTGCGGCGGTGAATACCCAACTGGTGTCGAAAGTTGCCGTGGATTACGCCAATAGCTACTACGCCGATCCATATGCGCTGTTTGGTGGAACATTGGGTTACAACGCCCCGAAGGGTGACTGGCAGACCTGGCTGGACCTGCGCAATCTGACCAACAAACATTATGCGGCTACGGTGACACCGGGGTATGACGACAAAGGGCTGGATGCCGCGCGGTCTACGCCGGGGGAAGGAATGGGGGTTTATCTCGGGGTTTCGTGGAGTTTGCTCTGAGGTCACCGGAGTCATGGGCGGTAATACGCACTTTGCACGGAGTAAAAGATTGCTTGAGCAGTAAAGGCCTGATGGCTTCCTGGCCATTCAGATCGTGCTGAGTACCGTCCGGCCTGACATTATAAAAAACCATCACAGTCGAGAATTCATGGCGGAGTAGACGAATGGACATCACGCATCACCAGCAGGAAAACCCACTGGAGCAATCGCTCAGACTGGCCGCCGACGAGCCTGCCCATCGGCCTGAGTTCTTCCGGACCTTGCTGAGCTCTGCGGTTTACGTTCTCGGCTCGACTGGCACTGTGGACGGCGCAGTGGATCTGGAGTCGGGCAGCAAAGTCAGCATCGCGCATTGGGAAAAACCGGACGGGACTTCTGTGATTCCGTTTTTTTCATCACTGCAGACGCTTCAGAAGTCGATAGACAGCGAGGAGTCCTACATCGAGCTGCCAGCCAGATCCTTGTTCGAAATGACACAAGGCGCCCACCTCTTCCTGAATCCGAAATCGCCTTATGGAAAAGAGTTCTTCCCGGAAGAAGTGCGAAATCTGCTGTCCGATCAAGTTGGCCAAAAGGCGACAGTCCGCACAGTAGAAAAAGAAACCCAAGTGCTGCTCGGGCAACCGGCCCAGTACCCGTCGAAGATGGTGCAGTCACTGACGCAATTACTGGGCAGACATCGCAACGTAACGCGCGCGTTTCTTGCGCTGATGCACGACACGTCGGTTGACGAAAAACCGCATCTGATCGTGGGGATCGAGGCTGACGGTGATATTGAACGGGTCTTGCGCGAGGCAGGCAATGTCGCGGGAGATACCGCCCCTGACGGTGAGCCGGTAGACCTCTTTCGCGTGTCTGCGAACGAATCAGGACTTAGTGCTTATTTCCTTAAAGAGACGACACCGTTCTATGAACGCAAACAAGCGAGCAAGTGGCGTTCGATCTTTGGTTTTGGCAAAGACTGATGGAGCCCGCGCAGCCTGGCCCCGGTAAAGTCACCGTTACCGGCCGGGCTGCCACTGTGAATACCTGGGGAGCCCTTCCCCGTCCAGCCAGGCGACGTCATGCTCGGTCCAGATGTGGTACTCAGCTCTGGCGCGAGGATCTTCGTCCAACGTGGCAACTCGTAAGATCATTGCGGCTGAGCCAACTCGCTCAGCCGCGAGATGCGATCCGCAGTGGGAGCAGAAGTGTCGGATCTTCCCCGGAGATGATTCGAAAGCCCTTAGCGCGGCAAGCCCCTGAGTCCACCTGAAGTGTTTTCTCAGAACTCCCGCTGTGGAGACATACGCCGCCGCATGGGTCTTGCGGCAAGTCGTGCAATGACAATGGCTGATTGGCATATCGATGCTGTCGATCTCGTAACCTACAGTTCCACAGGCGCAGCTTCCTTTCATTCATCCTCCCGGTTTTGTCACAGCTTGAACGCAGGTCGGCATCGTACGCCAAAGCGCGCGAGTCAATACAGCCGGTAAATGAAAGGCGGAATCCAGCGGTGACATCATTCAGGCCAGAGACCAACCTGGACATATCAGCGTGATGATGGCCGAACGATATGTTCGCAATTGCAAGGACAAGAAAGCGATGCCAACGAAAAGAATTCGTGGACCGGAAACAAACAAGGGTTTGCATCAGCTTTCGCCCGCAAACCCTTGATTTTAGATGGTGCCCGAAGCCGGAATCGAACCGGCACGCCCTTACGAGCGGGGGATTTTAAGTCCCATGCGTCTACCAGTTTCGCCATTCGGGCGGTAGCGCGGTGTTGCTCTGTTGAACTGCCGAGTCGTAATCCTCACAGGATCAGGCTCTAGTGGCAGTGCGGGAAATATATACATCACTCCCCGGTGAAGCAAGTTCGCAATGGCCGATTTTCAAGACTAAATCTTGCAGCGCACTGGAAATAAAAAAGCTCCGTAAATCATGGATCTACGGAGCTTGTTTATAGTGGAGGCCGAGGTCGGAATCGAACCGGCGTAGGTGGATTTGCAATCCACTGCATAACCATTTTGCTACTCGGCCTCAAAGTATTTGCTGTCAGTAGCACAACAACAAAAACGTACAACTTGGAGCGGGAAACGAGACTCGAACTCGCGACCCCGACCTTGGCAAGGTCGTGCTCTACCAACTGAGCTATTCCCGCTTGGTGTGGCGCATTCTATAGATTTCAGAAGCCCCGTCAACCCTTTGATTCAAAAAAGTTTTATTTCTTTTCAACATCGGTTTTCAGATGTGGCCAGGCGGCACGAAGGTATTGAACCATCGACCACAAAGTCAGACCCGCCGACACCATCAACAAGGCGTAACCCAGCACAACCCAGAAACTGAAATCCCTTGGATTCGCCAGGAGAATCACCAGCGCGAGCATCTGCGCAGCGGTTTTCCACTTTCCGAGGTTTGAAACGGCTACATGGGCACGGGCACCGAGTTCGGCCATCCACTCGCGCAATGCCGATACGACAATCTCGCGACCGATGATGACGGCAGCAGGCAATGTGAGCCAAAGATTGCCGTGCTCTTGCACCAACAGTACCAAGGCAACCGCAACCATGAGTTTGTCGGCGACCGGATCAAGGAACGCTCCGAAAGGAGTGCTTTGTTCAAGACGGCGGGCGAGATAACCGTCCAGCCAATCCGTGGCTGCCGCAAAGGCAAACACCGAGGCGGAGGCCATGTAGCTCCACTGATAAGGCAGATAGAACAACAAAATGAAGATCGGGATGAGCAGGACACGTAGAACGGTAATCAGATTAGGGATATTCATCGGCACAACTGGCTACGAGGTGAAGGGGCATTCTACTCGCTATGCAGGTTTGCATAAATCGACTCTGCGAGCTTTTTACTGATCCCCGGGGCTTTGGCGATCTCTTCGATGCTTGCACGAGACAGCTCCTGCAATCCACCGAAATGTTTCAACAAGTCGCGACGGCGGGTCGGTCCAACGCCGGCAACGCCTTCCAGGGTTGACGTCCGACGGGTTTTGCCGCGACGGGCCCGGTGTCCGGTAATTGCAAAACGGTGGGCCTCATCGCGAATCTGCTGGATCAGATGCAGCGCCGGGGAGTCACCGCGCAAAGTGAACTCGTGCGCCGCATCATTCAGATACAAAGTTTCAAAACCGGCTTTGCGGGTCGCACCCTTGGCGACACCCAGCAAGATCAGGTCCGGCACTGCCAGTTCGTTGAGCACATCACGGGCCATCGACAGCTGACCCTTGCCGCCGTCGACCAAGAGGATATCCGGCAACTTGCCCTCGCCGTCCTTGAGTTTGCTGAAGCGGCGCGTCAGGGCCTGATGCATGGCGGCATAGTCATCCCCCGCGGTGACACCCTCGATGTTGTAGCGACGGTAGTCCGACTTGATTGCACCTTCCGGACCAAACACCACGCAGGACGCGACCGTTGCCTCACCACTGGAGTGACTGATGTCGTAGCACTCCAGTCGTTGCGGAGGCTCGTCCAGCTTCAATACTTCAGCCAAGGCTTCAAATCGTGCCGCGGTGTGCTGGCGGTTGGCCAGCCGCGCGCCTAACGCTTGTTCCGCATTGGTGACCGCCAGTTGTTGCCAACGCGCTCGCGTGCCTCGCACCCGATGACTGATGGCCAGTTCGCGGCCGCGCAATGTGTGAATCGCTTCGATCAACGTCGGGAAATCCTCATGCACGACGTTGACAATCAGTTCGCTCGGCAAGTCTCGTTCCGGACTGCTGATGAAGTATTGGCCAAGGAACGCGGCCATGACTTCCGATACATCCTCTTCGATGCCGACTTGCGGAAAGAAGTTTTTGCTACCCAGTACTCGTCCACCACGGACACTGATCAAATGCACGCAGGCACCACCCGGGTTGACGAATGCAGCGATGACGTCGATATCGCCAGTGCCGCCCTCCATGCTTTGTTGATCCTGAACGCGGCGCAACAATGCGATCTGATCCCGCAACTCGGCGGCACGCTCGAACTCCAGGTTGATCGCCGCCTCTTCCATCGCGGTGGACAGCTCATTGGTCAATGCGTGACTGCGCCCCTCTAGAAACATCACCGAGTGACGCACGTCTTCGGCATAAACCTCAGGCTCGACCAGCCCGACGCAAGGCGCCTTGCAACGCTTGATCTGATATTGCAGGCATGGGCGGGTTCGATTCTTGTAATAACTGTCTTCACACTGACGGACGAAAAACGTCTTTTGCAGCAGGCTCAGACTTTCACGGATGGCACCCGCGCTCGGATAAGGCCCGAAATACTTGCCTTTGGCTTTTTTCGCCCCGCGATGGATGCTGAGGCGCGGAAACTGTCCGTCCGAAAGAAAAACATAAGGATAGGATTTATCGTCGCGCAACAGGATGTTGTACGGCGGCCGCCATTCCTTGATCAGCGTTTGCTCAAGCAGCAGCGCTTCGGTTTCGTTGGCGGTAATGGTTGTTTCGACCTGAGCAATACGACCGACCAACGCAGCGGTTTTCGGCGCCAGCCCGGTCTTGCGAAAGTAGCTCGCCAGGCGTTTCTTGAGGTTCTTGGCCTTGCCGACATACAAAAGACGCGCATCGCTGTCGAACATGCGATACACGCCGGGGCGCCCGCTGACAGTCGACAGGAAGGCGCTGGAATCGAATGTTTCAGTCATGGTCAGAGGCTGGCATCAACCATGCCGTGACGAACCGCCAACAGTGTCAACTCGACATCGCTGCTGATCGAAAGCTTCTCGAAAATGCGGTAGCGATAGGTGTTCACGGTTTTTGGCGACAAACACAACTTGTCGGAAATGATCTGTACCTTCTGGCAGCCGACAATCATCAATGCGATCTGGATTTCTCGCTCGGACAACGCGTCGAACGGTGAATCGTTGGACGGCTGAAAGGACTTGATCGCCAACTGCTGAGCAATCTGCGGGCTGATATAACGCTGCCCGGCAAACACCAGCCGAATGGCCTGCACCATCTCCGGCAACCCTGCACCCTTGGTCAGATAACCCGCGGCGCCTGCCTGCAGCAAGCGCGTAGGAAAAGGATCTTCCTCGCACACCGTAACCGCGACCACCTTGATGTCAGGATGACTGCGCAGCAGTTTACGCGTGGCTTCCAGGCCGCCGATGCCAGGCATCTTGACGTCCATCAGGACCACATCGGGTTTCAACTCTCGGGCCTTGATCAGGGATTCTTCCCCGGACTCGGCCTGGCCCACTACCTGCAAGCCATCAATATCGGCCAGCATCCGTGTAATGCCTGTACGAACGAGATCATGGTCATCGACCACTAGCACCCTAATCAAGCAGACACCTCGCGATATGGTCTTATTGGGATGCCGGACACCTTAGCAAAAAGTGCCCGACAGACCTAGCGGCAAGCAGCATTTAAAAAGTTTCAATTCATCATCGAAGGCTTGCCGGCCGTGGGTTTCAGAGCACAGGTGTACTGATATCCAGCTGCATTCGCAGGAAACACTCGTCCTCGCCTTGTATGTGTAGTCCTTTTCTTTCATACAAATGTTTCGCCGGATTATCTTCGAACACTGTCAGGCGTAAAGCCGGCCGCCGCTCTACATTAGCCATAGCGATAACCTGATCTAGCGCCCAGGAACCCGCGCCCTGCCGCTGAAAGGCTTGAGCAATCTGTAGTTCACGAATGTACATCGCCCGCCTGTCCCGGCTGAGACTGAAAAAACCTATCGCCACATCATCACGCAATATCAGCCAGTTCTCGCGGCCCGACCAGGCTATGTCGAATGCTTCGTCCTGCCACAACAGATCATGGTGAATGTAGTAACGCAGCATGTTTTGACAAGTGAGATTGCGTGAAAATGTCAGATTCTCTGACGTCGCCTGCCGCAACTGGAATGTCATTCAGTCCACCATCACAGGAACGACCCGCCCCTGCCACGCTCCGGCGTCGCGTTGGGCAACCAGCAAAAGGTCACCCGCCCCCGGCGCAGAAACGATCAATGAACCGCTTTCGGACCATATCGCGCTGCGCCCTGCCGACTGGCATCCGCCGGTAAGACCTGCGTGGTTGGCCATCAACACAGCCATCGTGTGTTGCCGCGCATAACCCTGAAGCAGCGCGGTGTCTGCCGTGTATCCTTTTTCGCTGATCAATACGCCTGCTGCGTACAGGTCAACCCCTTGTTCAGCCGCCACTGCCGCATGACTGGCGTGGGAAAAATCGGCGCAGACCGCCAGCGCGACCCTGTGATTGCCGATGTCCAGGATCGGCCCTCCGAGCCCCGAAGCGAAAACAAGCTCCTCGCCCGAATGCAGATGCTGTTTGCTGTACACCCCGAGCGAACCCTCGGCCCCCAGGACCAGAGCACCAATCAACACTCCAGGATGATTTTTCAACCGAACAGGCATGCCGACGACAGTCGTTACCCCGAACTCACGGGCGACATCGCGCAGCGGTTGAAGGACTGCGTCTTGCGGGTCGATGGCCAATGCGGCGGCCGCCTCGCCTTCATAGCCGGTCAGGGACAATTCCGGAAAAACCAGCAACTGCACGCCCTGCCCCGCCGCGACTTCGATGAAGCGCATATGCCGGGCAATATTGGCTGCAAGATCAGCGGCAATGGAACTTGCCTGAGCAGCGGCAATGGTCAGTGTCGACATGAATCATCCTTGGTCATCAGGCAAAGTGCCGAGTGTGTCACAACTGTTGCTGCGCTCAAGCAATAGGCGTTTTGTTACTCACGCGATAGCAATTTCTGATTGCTGAGGCGCATCGGCCTCTAGTAAGCTCGGCGCATTCATCGGAGACAGACCATGTTCAACGCCCCTTCACAGCTTGTTACCGCCAGCGCCCTGCGCTCGGTTGCGGCTGCCCGGGTGAACGACGTTTGCGCTCCGGTCAGCTTTTATTTTGGGTATTGGTTTAGCCACTGGCGCGCCTGATACCCACACGGCGCCCATAAAAACGGGTCGCCTACCAGAGATTTCTCAACCCCCGGTCGGCTTCCCGATCGGGGGTTTTGTTTTTTCAGGCCCCAAACTTTTTCGCAACACACCAGACACTTTGAGGATTCACCCAATGAACTACGCCACTTATTACCGTTACGACAGCTTTAGCGCCTGGCGATTTACCAGCCTCCGCTCGGGACAGCCTGCCGCCTCCGATCGGTCACCCACAGGTGGCAAACACACCCATGTAGCCAATACGGCCAATTGTCGAACACCCCAGTAGGGCTGAGCGAGCGGGAACAACCCGCCGCCTGCCCAGGAAGACCGAATATGAACTCGTCCGTTTCTGCTCTGCCGCTGTCCACCCTGAACTCCGCCAACGAAGCGCTGACCCTGCGTCTGCCCAGCTCGTTGCAACTCAAACAGCAGTTGCCACTGAGCAACGCCTTGAGCCACCAAGTCGCCGCACACCGCCACGCGGTCCGCGCGATCCTCAACGGTGAAGACCAGCGCCTGCTGGTAATCGTCGGCCCTTGCTCCATCCACGATCCTCAGTCCGCCCTCGAGTACGCTGGCAAGCTCGCCCGACTGGCTGAAGCCGTCAGCGGGGAGATGCTCCTGGTGATGCGTGCCTATGTCGAAAAACCGCGCACCACTGTCGGCTGGAAAGGTCTGGCCTACGACCCGCACCTGGATGGCAGTGATGACATGGCAGGCGGCCTGACACTGTCCCGCGAGCTGATGCTGGAAATGATCCGCCTCGGCTTGCCAGTGGCCACCGAACTGTTGCAACCGATGGCAGCAGGTTACTTCAATGACCTTCTCAGTTGGGTTGCCATTGGTGCACGTACCACCGAATCACAAATACATCGTGAAATGGCCAGCGGCCTGAGCATGCCGGTGGGCTTCAAGAACGGTACCGACGGCGGAGCGACCGTTGCTGTCGACGCCATGCGTTCGGCAGCCCATCCACATCGGCATTTCGGGGTTGATAGTCAGGGACATCCGGCGATTATTCAGACGCCAGGCAACCCGGACACTCACCTGGTGTTACGCGGCGGCCACCACGGATCGAACCATGATCGCGAGAGCGTGGCGAGAATCAACGCTGACCTGAACCGATTGAAAATCCCTAGCCGCATCATGGTCGATTGCAGTCACGCCAACAGCGGCAAGGATCCACTGCGCCAGCCGGGAGTCTTCAACGAGGTTCTGGAGCAACGCCTGCAGGGTGATCGCTCACTGATCGGCATGATGGTGGAGTCTCATCTGTTCGAAGGCTGTCAGCCGCTGAGTGCATCACTGCGCTACGGCGTTTCGATTACCGATGGTTGCCTTGGTTTCAGCGCAACGGAGCAACTTCTGCTCAAGGCGGCGCAACGTCTTGGCGCGCGTACCAGAGACTGATCGCAGTGCCCACCCTCCGGCTCAAAAGAAAACCGGAGGATGGGCCAGGTTCAACCTACGCCTCTACCCGCACCTGTGTCGCCGCAGACACCTGACTGACATCGTCCAACCGCTCTACCGTGTAGGAAACACGTACGGTCGATCCCTGGTGCTCGTGCCAGAAGCGCTGAGGGACGATAAAAATCAGCGGTTTCCCTGCGGTTTCCCGAGTGATGTCGCGATCATCCCTGTGGCTGAAGAAATCACCGTCACACTTGAGGTAGACCAACTCACCCTCCTGCGTCCGGGCATTGCCGATCACCACGGTTACGCCATCAATTGAATCTTCTGCTACCAGCACGCCATCTTCAGCCTCAAGCACATCGGGAGCGGCCAGCTCACTCTGCAAGAACGGGGCGATGAGGACTCTCGCAGACTCGGACTCGCGAACCGCACCATTCGCTTGCTCGACTCGGTAGCGAACCGTCACCTCGCCATCGAGGTGCGCGACGACGTACTCGGCAGGTACCCAGAATGACAGGACTTCTGCGACAGCAAAGGTCTCGACCTTCAGCCGATCGCTGAACGATAACGGCGATGCCTCTCCCGACCACATCAACGACACCTGGTCACCTACGGCCATTTTGCCGTACGGCTGGAGCGTGATGAGTACACCTTTCACCACCCGCGCCGGATCCAGCGTCCCGCCGACTGCACCTTCGATTTGCGGAGCAAGCAACTGCGCACGCGTATCTCCCACAGTCAATTGCAGGGGCGCAGACAATACGGGCTCGGCCAGACCCGCGCTGGCAAGCGTCCAGTAGATATCCAGAGCGCCGCCGTCCAAAGCGGCAACGTGCATGCCTTTGATCACGAAAATGACGTCTTTGCCAACCTGAGCCTCGCTGACATAGCGAACCTTTTCATGCTGGTAAACGAAGCCCTCGATATCCAGGCCCTCCCAGCTCAGCAACAACCGATCGCCACACGCCATATTCGTATAAGGGGCAATACGAACAACCACCTGGCTCAGCGCAGGATCGAGCACATCGCCTTCCAGTGAGTCGAGTGTCGCGGCAGGCAACAACTGTTGGGTTGTAGAAGGACTGACAGGGTGGCGCATTCGGTAGCAAAACTCGATTTCATGCGTGTTCATTCGTGGCTCCACTCCTTGGACAAAACGCTGCCTCATGACGGCGTCGACAACCCACATTGAACGCGATTGGTGGTGCATTCGATATCAGCCCGATACGCCGGAGACATGGCGCAAAGGCTACGAGCGCAGTAGGCAACCAACGCAAAATCGACTCGCTTCAGGCGGAAGACGGCTAGAACTTCCGATTCGGACTTCACATGTATCCGAAAATTCATACAACCCCTAGTCCATATTCAACGGGCAAGTGAAGCCTCTTCGTACTTCTTCAGCGGGACGGGTGTTTTAGATTGGCCCACAGATTTCCCCGATGAACTTCTGCGAAAAAGGTAAGAACATGCAACGGAATGCTACAACTCGTTATCCCGTGCTTTTGGTACACGGCCTGTTCGGATTCGAGCGTATCGGCCATTTCGAGCTGTTTCATGAGGTCAAGGACGCTCTGAAAACAGCAGGTAGCCGAGTGTTTGTTCCCCATCTCTCCGCCACTCACGACAACGAAGTAAGAGGTGAGCAACTACTGAAGCAAATCGAAAGCGTCCTGCGAGGCACAGGCGCCAGCAAAGTCAACCTTATCGGCCACAGCCAAGGAGCATTGTCTGCCCGCTATGCTGCGGCGCTTGCGCCACACGCCGTAGCGTCGGTGACATCGGTCAGCGGCCCCAACCACGGTTCGGAACTGGCTGACTTCCTGCGCAAGGCGCTGGTGCCCGACCGATTGCCGGAAGTTGTGGCGCAAAACGTGGCGACGCTGTTCGCTGATTTCATTTCTCTGCTCAGCGGAGGGGGCACACTGCCGCAGAACGCATTGGCGGCACTCAATGCATTGACAACCGAGGGGGTGGGCGCCTTCAACGACAGGTTTCCTCAAGGTCTTCCTCCCACGTGGGGCGGGCAAGGCGCCGCACAGGTCAATGGTGTGCGCTATTACTCCTGGAGCGGCGTCCTGCCGGCAACACACCTGCCATCATTCGACCCGATTCAAAATGCCTGCCAGGCGCTTTCGCAATATTTCATGACCGAAGGAGATCAGAATGACGGCTTCGTCGGGCGCTTCAGCTCGCATTTAGGCCAAGTGATCCGTTCCGACTATCCGCTGGACCACCTGAGCACTTTGCGCCGCAGTGCCAGCACCGTCGCCAGCCTGCTCGACCCCATTGCGCTTTACGTCGAACATGCCGCTCGCCTGCGCGCAGTGAATCTCTGAACAGGCTGCTGACAAACGAACGGAACTTTGCCGAGAATTCGCCCACTGAATCCGGTAGGCTCCGCACTTTACTGAAATAGATTGGAGAGTTTTCCCATGGCTAAAGCCACTGCCCGCCACATCCTGGTTTCCAGCGAAGACAAGTGCAACGAACTCAAGGCCCAGATCGAAGGCGGCGCTGATTTCGCCGAAGTCGCCAAGGCCAACTCCACCTGCCCGTCCAGCCGTCAGGGTGGCGATCTGGGCTCGTTCGGTCCTGGCCAGATGGTCAAGGAATTCGACACCGTGGTGTTCAGCGCGCCAATCAACGTCGTGCAAGGCCCGGTGAAGACCCAGTTCGGTTATCACCTGCTGGAAGTCACCAGCCGTCAGGACTGATCCGTCGCCTGATTGCTGTGCCAACGGCCCGCCTTTCGGTGGGCCGTTGTGTTTCAGCAACACATACGACTGGCGACTGGCGCGCCTCTCGCGTACAACTTGCGCATATCGACGAACCGTTCCAAGGCTGACAATGCGACTGGTTTTCCCCACATTGATGCTCACCGCCCTCGCCCTGCTGTCGGGCGCCGCCGGTGTGAACGCCGCACCGCAACATGCGTTGACCGTGTATGGCGAACCTGCCAAATACCCTGCGGGCTTCAGTCACTTCGACTACACCAATCCGCAAGCCCCCAAGGGCGGGACGATGCGCCGCTCGGCGATTGAAATCGGTCACTTCGACCACGTGCTTCCTTATATAGACAAAGGCATCGGCGTCACCCAGATCGACGGCCTGCTGTATTCGCCGCTGGCCCAGCGTTCGATGGACGAGCCTTACACCGTCTACGGCCTGGTTGCACAGAAGATGGAGCGCTCGGACGACGGTCTGTCGCTGCGTTTCTTCATCAATCCCAAGGCCCGCTTCGCTGATGGCAAACCGATCACCGCCGAAGATGTGCGCTACACCTACGACCTGTTGATGACCCAGGGCAGCCTGCGTTATCGCACCCAGTTTGCCGACGTCAAAGGCGTCGAAGTGGAAGCGCCGCTGACCGTGCGTTTCGATTTCAAAAGCAACGAAAACCGCACCCTGCCACTCGATATCGCGACCCTGCCGGTATTCCCCGAACACTGGTGGAAGAGCCGCGATTTCGCTGGCGGCGGTGGCTACGAACCGCCACTGGGCAGTGGCCCCTATCGCGTCGGCAAAGTCGATTCGGGGCGCAGTATCACGTTCGAACGCAACCCTGACTGGTGGGGCAAGGATTTGCCCGTAAGCCGCGGCCTCTATAATTTCGACCACTTCAGCATCGAATACTTCGGCGACACCGATGTTGCGCGACAAGTGCTGCGCGGCGGTGCCTATGACTACAACCGTGAGTTCTCCGCCACCGGTTATTCGATCGGCTATGACAGCCCCGCCCTGAGCGATGGGCGTCTGCAAAAAGCCCACTTGGCCACCGAAGCACCGCAATCGGCGCAAGGCTTCGTGTTCAACCTGCAAAAACCGATGTTCCAGGATCGTCGCGTACGCCAGGCACTGGCGATGCTGTGGGATTTCGAGTGGAGCAACCGGCAGATGATGCGCAACCTGTACATCCGCCAGCAAAGCTATTTCTCCAACAGCGATCTCGCGGCGCGGGAATTGCCTGATGCGCAAGAGCTGAAAATTCTTCAGCCACTGCGCGGACAGATTCCCGAGGAAGTCTTCACAAAAGTCTTCGAGGCGCCGAAAACCGATGGCAGCGGACTGATCCGCGACAAACAGTTGCAGGCCCTTGAACTGCTTGAACAGGCCGGCTGGAAACCGGATGGCGATCAACTGGTAAATGCCGAGGGCGAGCCGCTGAGTTTCACCTTCCTGGTCAGCCAGAACGGCATGGACCGGCTGTTGCTGCCATACAAACGCACATTGAAACAGATCGGCATCGACCTCAATATTCGCCGGATCGACTCCTCGCAATACGTCAACCGCTTGATGAGCCGCGACTACGACATGATCGTCACCGGTTATCCCGTCACCACCTCCCCGGGCGGCGAATTGCTTAACTACTTCGGATCGGCGTCAGCCAACGACCCTGGTGCCAACAATTACATGGTGCTGAAAAACCCGGCGGTCGACACCTTGATCAATGGCCTGATCCGCGCCTCGACCCAATCCGATATGCTGCACTACGCTCACGCGCTGGACCGGGTGTTGCAATGGAACTACTACTGGATTCCCAATTACTACCCGCCGGGTACCTCGACAGTCTGGTGGAACCGTTTCGGCATTCCGTCGGTGCAGGCGAGCAATGACGAAGCCATCGAGAGCTGGTGGGAAATCAGCAGCACGGCCCTGACCAATCAGCAGATGACTGCGGAAAAAATCGCCCGTGGCAGACCCGGAGGGCCACGCTGATGTGGGGTTACATACTACGGCGCCTGCTGCTGATCATTCCGACGCTGGTGATCATACTGCTGGTCAATTTCGTCATCATTCAGGCGGCGCCCGGCGGCCCCGTCGAGCAGGCGATCGCGCACTTGCAAGGCATTGGCGGGACCAATGTCGGTGGCGGCTCAAGCGAAACCATGAGCGGCACCTCCCGCGCCAGCCGTGGCCTCGATCCGCAACTGATCAAGGACATCGAAAAACAGTACGGCTTCGATAAACCGGCCCATGAACGCCTGTGGCTGATGCTCAAGAACTATGCCCACCTGGATTTCGGCAAAAGCTTCTTCCGCGGTGCGACGGTCACCGACCTGATCCTTGAAAAAATGCCGGTGACCATTTCCCTCGGTCTCTGGGCGACGCTGATTACCTATCTGGTCTCGATCCCGCTGGGCATTCGCAAAGCCGTGCATCACGGCAGTCATTTTGATATCTGGAGCAGCACGGCGATCATCATCGGCTACGCAATGCCGGCGTTCCTGTTTGCGATGTTTCTGATCGTGGTGTTTGCCGGTGGCACTTCGCTGAACTGGTTCCCGGTACGCGGCCTGGTGTCGGACAACTTTGAATCACTGTCGACCCTGGGCAAGATCGCCGACTACTTCTGGCATCTGGTTTTACCGGTGACGGCACTGGTCATCGGCGGATTCGCGACACTGACCATCCTCACCAAGAACTCGTTTCTCAATGAAATCACCCGCCAATACGTCGTCACTGCCCGGGCGAAAGGCTTGAGCGAGCGTCGCGTCCTGTACGGGCATGTATTCCGCAACGCCATGCTGCTGGTGGTGTCGGGCATACCCCAGGCGTTCATCAGCGTGTTCTTTGCCGGCTCCCTGCTGATCGAAGTGATCTTCTCCCTCGATGGCCTCGGCCGCATGAGCTACGAAGCCGCCGTGTCGCGCGATTATCCGGTGGTGTTCGGTTCGCTGTTCATCTTTACCTTGTTCGGTTTGCTGATAAAACTGATCGGCGACCTGTGTTACACCCTCGTCGATCCGCGCATCGACTTCGCCGCGAGGAACGCCTGATGTTCAAGCTCTCGCCGTTGGGCCGCCGCCGCTTCGAACGTTTCAAGAAAAACCGCCGTGGCTGGTGGTCGTTGTGGCTGTTCATTGGACTGTTTGTCGTCACGCTGGGTGGCGAGTTGATTGCCAATGACAAGCCGTTGGTAGTCAGCTATCAGGGTCAATGGTATTTCCCGGTCTTCAAGCGCCACACCGAGCAGGAGTTCGGCGGGCAACTGCCGTTCCAGGCCGATTACCGCAGTGACTATGTGCAGAACCTGATCCGCAAGGACGGTGGCTGGCTGCTGTTCCCGCCGATTCCGTTCAGCGACGACACGCCGAACTATGACCTCAACAAACCGGCACCGAGTCCGCCGACTTCGGTCAACTGGCTGGGCACCGACGATCAGTCGCGGGATGTGTTGGCGCGGGTGATTTTCGGTGCGCGGGTATCGATTCTGTTTGCCTTGATGCTGACATTTGTCAGCGCCCTGATCGGCATCACGGCCGGTGCCTTGCAGGGCTATTACGGGGGTTGGGTCGACCTGATCGGGCAACGTCTGCTGGAGGTCTGGTCGGGGTTGCCGGTGCTCTATCTGCTGATCATTCTCTCCGGTTTCGTCGAGCCGAATTTCTGGTGGCTGCTGGGGATCATGGCGTTGTTTTCCTGGCTGGCCCTGGTCGACGTGGTGCGCGCCGAGTTCCTCCGCGGGCGCAATCTGGAATACGTCAAAGCTGCACGAGCCCTGGGTTTGACTGACCGCAAAGTGATTGTTCGGCACATCCTGCCAAACGCCATGAATGCCACGCTGAGTTACCTGCCGTTCATTCTGACCGGGGCCATTTCCACGCTTACGGCGCTGGACTTCCTCGGCTTCGGCATGCCCGCCGGCAGTGCTTCACTGGGCGAACTGATCGGCCAGGGCAAGCAGAACCTGCAAGCACCCTGGCTCGGGCTGACAGCGTTTTTCACTCTGGCGCTGATTCTTTCTTTACTGGTGTTCATCGGCGAAGCGTTGCGTGACGCCTTCGACCCCCGATCCTGAAGCGTGGCCATGACTGACAACCTGATTGAAATCCGAAATCTCAATGTTGCCTTCCATGGCCAAACCGTGGTCCGTGATCTGTGTCTGGATATCCGCGCCGGCGAGTGTCTGGCACTGGTCGGCGAGTCCGGTTCGGGCAAATCGGTAACGGCCCATTCGATTTTGCAATTGCTCCCCGACAGCGAGGCCCAAACCACCGGCAGCATTCGCTATCGCGGCCAGGAATTGGTCGGGGCTGAACCCAAGGTCTTGCGCGAACTGCGCGGTAATCGCATCGCCATGATCTTTCAAGAGCCGATGACCTCGCTCAATCCGTTGCACACCATCGAAAAGCAAATCGGTGAAACCCTGCTGCTGCACCGAGGCCTAGGTGGCAAGGCTGCGCAACAGCGGATTCTTGAGCTGCTCGACCTCGTCGGCATCCAGAAACCCAAGGAACGGCTCAAGGCGTATCCGCATCAACTGTCTGGCGGTCAACGGCAAAGGGTGATGATCGCCATGGCGCTGGCCTGCGAACCCGAATTGTTGATCGCCGACGAGCCGACCACAGCCCTCGATGTCACGGTGCAGCGCAAGATCCTGCTGCTGCTCAAATCCTTGCAACAACGTTTGGGCATGTCGCTGCTGCTGATTAGCCACGACCTTAATCTGGTGCGCAGCATTGCTCAGCGCGTCTGCGTGATGAAGGCCGGCGAGATCGTCGAGCAAGCGCCCTGCGAAATCTTGTTCACCGAGCCGAAACATCCTTACAGCTGCGTTCTGCTCAACGCCGAACCTGAGGGCGAAGCCCTGCCCCGGGATGAACGTGAGAATGTTCTGGAAGTAGAGGATCTGCGGGTTGAGTTCGTCGTCGGTGGCGGCCTGTTTCAACGCAAACAATACCTGCGCGCCGTGGATGGAATCAGCCTGAACATCCAGCGCGGCAAGACCCTGGGCATTGTCGGTGAGTCCGGTTCAGGCAAGTCGACGCTGGGCCAGGCAATCCTGCGCCTGCTGGATTCCGAAGGCAGCATCCGCTTCCAGGGCGAAGCACTCGATGGCCTCAACCAGAAACAGCTGCGCCCGTGGCGACGGCAGATGCAGGTGGTGTTTCAGGATCCGTTCGGCAGCCTCAGCCCACGGATGTCGGTGGCGCAGATCATCAGCGAAGGTCTGGAAGTGCATTGCGAATCGACCGCCGATGAATGCGATGAGCAAGTGATCCGCGTGCTGAAAGAAGTAGGCCTGGACCCGCAGAGCCGTCATCGCTACCCCCACGAGTTTTCCGGCGGACAGCGCCAACGCATCGCCATCGCCCGGGCGCTGGTACTGAAACCGGCGCTGATCCTGCTGGACGAACCGACCTCGGCACTCGACCGCACGGTGCAGAAACAAGTAGTCGCCCTGCTCCGCCAGCTTCAGGAAAAACACGGTTTGACCTATTTGTTCATCAGTCACGACCTCGCGGTGGTCCGCGCCTTGGCGCACGACATGATCGTGATCAAGGACGGCAAAGTGGTCGAGCGCGGTGCCAGTCATGACGTGTTTGAGGCGCCGCAGCATCCGTACACCAAAGAGCTGTTGGCGGCGGCGCATCCGGGGTAGGCATAATCTGCGCTCGATTTGAAACCGAGTCGCGGCCATCGCGAGCAGGCTCGCTCCCACAATGGATGGTGGTTCGCAGGTCTTGTGAACAACCGCGAGCCTTGTAGGAGCGAGCCTGCTCGCGAAAGGGCCAGCACTGGCGCCACATAATCAGGATCCGCCGCATGAACACCACCGAAAGCCTCAAGGACTACCAACGGGTTCGCACCCTGGCGATCCGCTCGCTGTTCGAGATCATCGAGCAATCGAGCGAAGGCACGGTGATTGTCGATCGGGATGCCAATATCGTCTGGATGAACGAGCGCTACGCCCGACGGTTTGGTCTTGAGTCCGCCGCCGGCGCCATCGGCAAGCCGTGTGAAAGCGTGATCCCCGGCAGTCTCTTGCGGGACGTGGTGCGCACCGGCCGGCCGATCTTGCTCGATATGCAGGACACGCCAAAAGAGCCGTTGGTGGTCATGCGTCTACCGATTCACGACGACGCCGGCAGCGTGATCGGCGCCATCGGTTTTGCCTTGTTCGATGAGTTGCGCACCCTCTCGCCGATGCTCAAGCGCTACCTGAGCATGCAGGAAGAACTGGCGTCGACCCGCTCCTTGCTGCGGGCGCGCCAGACCAAGTACAACTTTGCGCATTTCATCGGCACCAGCGCCGCCAGCCTCGAAGTCAAACGCCGCGCCCGCCGCAGTGCCAGCGCCGAGTCGCCGGTCTTGCTGCTCGGCGAAACCGGCACCGGTAAAGAATTACTCGCCCAGGCCATACACAGCGCCTCGCCGCGGGCGCACAAAGCCTTTGTCAGCATCAACAGTGCGGCGATTCCCGAAGCTCTGTTGGAGGCAGAGTTTTTTGGCACGGCGCCAGGCGCTTTCACCGGGGCTGATCGCAAGGGCCGCACCGGCAAACTGCAAATCGCTCAGGGTGGGACGTTGTTTCTCGACGAAATCGGCGACATGCCGTTGCCACTGCAAAGCAAACTGCTGCGCGTGCTGCAGGAAAAGGAATTCGAACCTTTGGGCTCTAACGAAGTGATTCACAGCGATGTGCGGGTGATCGCCGCCACGTCGACGGATCTGCAAGCGGCGATCAAGCGCGGCGAATTCCGTGCTGACTTGTATTACCGACTCAATGTATTGCCGATCAATGTGCCGCCGTTGCGGGACCGGCTGGATGACTTGCCGGCGCTCAGCGAAGCCATTCTTGAAGAGCTGCGCAGCCAGCATGAACTGAACCGCGAAGCGCTGGCCCTGCTTGGCCAGCATGCCTGGCCGGGGAATATTCGCGAGTTGCGCAATGTGCTGGAACGGGCGGCGCTGCTCAGTGATGACCTGATGCTGACAGAACATGACATACGCGCGGCCATCGGCACGTTTACCCGGGTTGAGCGAACTTCGGCACCGATGGCTGAAGTGCTGACGGAAGAGACATTCGCTCAGGCGCGGGAACGATTTGACCGGCAGTTGATTCAATCTGCCCTTGCGCAGTGTGCGGGCAAGGTACCGGAGGCAGCGGCTCGTTTGGGGCTTGGGCGGTCGACGCTGTACAAAAAAATGGTGGCGCTGGGGATCGCTTGAGTCTCCACAAAGAGACATATATCTCCATATATAGATAGACACACAGGAGTGCTTCGCACTCATCGCGAGCAGGCTCACTCCTACAGTTTGACGGGTGTACACCTCACCCTTGTAGGAGTGAGCCTGCTCGCGATGATGCCAAATCGATCAACGCAATCTCAAAACAGAGATGAATAACGCGTTCGCGACTCAAGAACCCACATAAACTTCTTATATTTCAATCACTTACATATTTGGCACAGATCTCGCTAAAGCCTTTCCCACACCCGATTCAACCACAAAAATAACAATTCCGGAGAGACACACCATGAGTGTGATCATTGCCCTGGCAGCCCTTGCGCTGCTGATGCTTGCGGCCTACCGTGGCTACAGCGTCATCCTTTTCGCCCCGATCGCCGCCCTCGGCGCTGTTCTGCTCACCGACCCTTCCGCCGTCGCCCCCGCCTTCACCGGGGTGTTCATGGAAAAAATGGTCGGTTTCATCAAACTGTACTTTCCTGTGTTCCTGCTCGGCGCCGTGTTCGGCAAGTTGATCGAACTGTCGGGGTTCTCGCGCTCGATCGTCGCGGCGGCGATTCGCCTACTGGGCACCAAACAAGCGATGCTGGTGATCGTGCTGGTCTGCGCCCTACTCACCTACGGTGGCGTTTCGCTGTTTGTGGTGGTGTTCGCGGTCTACCCGTTTGCCGCAGAGATGTTCCGCCAAAGCAATATCCCCAAACGCCTGATCCCGGCCACCATCGCCCTCGGCGCGTTTTCGTTCACCATGGACGCCCTGCCCGGCACGCCGCAAATCCAGAACATCATTCCCAGCACCTTCTTCAACACCACCGCATGGGCGGCACCGTGGCTGGGGGTGATCGGCACGATTTTCGTGTTCTGCGCCGGCATGCTGTTTCTCCAGCGCCAACGCAACAAGGCGCAACGCGCGGGTGAAGGCTATGGCAGCGAACTGCGCAACGAGCCGGAAACCGCTGCCGATCTGAAGTTGCCGAACCCATGGATTGCGCTGTCGCCCCTGTTGGCGGTGGGCATCATGAATCTGCTGTTTACCCAATGGATTCCGCAGTGGTACGGCAAGACCCACAGCCTCGCGCTGCCGGGCATGGCCACGCCGGTGACCACCGAAATCGCCAAACTGACGGCGATCTGGGCAGTGCAGGCGGCATTGCTGGTGGGGATTCTGATGGTGTTGGCGTTCGGCTTTCAGGCGATTCGCAGCAAACTCGCCGAGGGCAGCAAAAGTGCGGTCAGCGGTGCATTGCTGGCGGCGATGAACACCGCTTCGGAATACGGCTTTGGCGCGGTGATTGCGTCGTTGCCGGGTTTTCTGGTGCTGGCCGACTGGCTCAAGCAAATCCCCAATCCGCTGGTCAACGAGGCCACCACCGTGACGTTGCTGGCCGGTATCACCGGCTCTGCCTCGGGCGGCATGAGCATTGCGCTGGCGGCGATGTCCGAGCAGTTCATCAGCGCGGCACACGCGGCGAACATTCCGCTGGAAGTGCTGCACCGCGTGGCCGCCATGGCCAGTGGCGGTATGGACACCCTGCCGCACAACGGCGCGGTGATCACGCTGCTGGCGGTCACCGGCCTGACCCATCGCGAAGCTTACAAAGACATTTTCTGTATTACGCTGATCAAGACCCTGGCGGTTTTTGTAGTGATCGGCACTTTCTACGCCACTGGCATTGTGTGAGGCATTCATGACGACTCTTTCTGGCAAGACCGCATTGGTTACCGGCTCCACCAGCGGCATCGGTCTGGGCATCGCCCTCGTGCTGGCAAAGGCCGGGGCCAACGTGATTCTCAATGGTTTCGGCGATGCAGCCCCGGTGATTGCCGAGGTGGCGCAGTTCGGCGGCAAGGTCGGCCATCACCCGGCCGATGTCAGCGACCCGGCGCAGATCGCCGACATGGTCAGCTACGCCGAACGCGAGTTCGGCGGCGTCGACATTCTGATCAACAACGCCGGCATTCAATATGTCGCTGCCGTTGAAGAATTCCCGATCGAGCGCTGGGACTCGATCATTGCCATCAATCTCTCGTCGGTGTTTCACAGCACGCGCCTGAGTTTGCCGGGCATGCGCACCAAGGGCTGGGGGCGGATCATCAATATTGCCTCGGTGCACGGCCAGGTCGGTTCAACCGGCAAGGCTGCCTATGTCGCGGCAAAACACGGCGTGATCGGCCTGACCAAAGTGGTCGGACTGGAAACCGCGACCAGCAACGTCACCTGCAACGCGATCTGTCCGGGCTGGGTGCTGACGCCGCTGGTGCAGAAGCAGATCGATGACCGTGCCGCCACGGGTGTCGATCCGCAGCAGGCGCAGCACGATTTGCTGGCCGAGAAACAGCCGTCTCTGGCATTCGTCACACCGCAGCACTTGGGTGAACTGGTGTTGTTCCTGTGCAGCGAGGCCGGCAGCCAGGTGCGCGGGGCGGCGTGGAATATTGATGGTGGCTGGTTGGCGCAGTAAATATTTAATTGGTCCTGACCTTGTGCGAGATTCAGATAACAAGAGGCAAACAAATGTCCGATATCCTCTGGCAACCCGACGCCAACCGTATCGCCCATTCGCGCATGGACACGTTCCGGCGCTCGGTCAATCAGCGCCATGCGCTGAACCTTGACGACTACCCTGCCCTGCACCAATGGAGCATCGATCAGCGCGAAGCGTTCTGGCAGGCCATCGTCGATTTTTTCGGCATCAGCTTCCACACCCAGCCCGACGCGGTCCTGCGTGAAGGCGCGAAAATGCCCAGTGCCGAATGGTTTCCCGGCGCCACCCTGAACTTCGCCGAACACCTGCTACGGCGGCGCGATGATGCCGTGGCAGTGATCAGCGTGGCGGAGAACGGTCAGCGCGAGCAATTGACGTGGGCCGAACTGGCCAGTCAGGTCGCCGGGTTTCAAGCCAGTCTGCAAGCGGCGGGCGTCGGCCTCGGTGATCGCGTGGCAGCGTGCATGCCCAATACCTGGCAGACGCTGGTGGCGATGCTGGCGACCACCAGCCTCGGGGCGATCTGGTCGTGTTCTTCTCCGGACTTCGGCACCTACGGCGTGATCGACCGTTTCGGCCAGATCGAGCCGAAGGTGCTGATCACCTGCGCCGGCTATCGCTACGCCGGCAAGGAAATCGACCAGACAACAAAACTCAATGAAATCCTCGCGCAACTGCCGACGCTGCAACAGTTGATCATCGTGCCTTACGCGCGCCCGCAGGCCCGCGTGCAGGATTACCGGACGCAGGCGAATGTCACGCTGTGGGAGGATTTTTACCAACCCGGCGGCGAGCCGCGTTTCGTGCCGGTACCGTTCGCGCATCCGCTGTATGTGCTGTATTCCAGTGGCACCACTGGCGTACCAAAATGCATCGTCCACAGCACCGGCGGTGTACTGCTGCAACACGTCAAGGAGCACGGGCTGCATGTCGATCTTGGCCCCGCTGATCGCCTGTTCTACTACACCACTTGCGGCTGGATGATGTGGAACTGGCTGGTCTCGGCGCTTGCGGTCGGCAGTGCCGTGGTGTTGTACGACGGCTCGCCCTTTCATCCGGAACAACAGCGCTTGGCGGATCTGCTCCAGGACGAACGCGTCAGCGTCTTCGGTACCAGCCCAAAATTTCTCGCGACGCTGGAGAGCAGCGGCATCAAGCCCCGCGAAAGCCATGATCTGAGCAGCCTGAAAACCCTGCTGTGCACCGGCTCGGCGTTGTCGCCGCAGAGCTACGACTTCGTCTACCGCGACTTCAAAGCCGACGTGTGCCTGGCCTCGATGTCCGGTGGCACCGACATCGTTTCCTGCTTCGTCAACGGCAATCCGCTGTCGGCGGTACGTCGCGGCGAAATCATGGGCAAGAGTCTGGGAATGGCCGTTGAGGTGTGGAATGACGCCGGCCAACCGGTGATTGGCGAGAAAGGCGAACTGGTCTGCACCCGGCATTTCCCGGCGATACCAATTGGCCTGTGGAACGACCCCGACGGAGAAAAACTGCGCAAATCCTATTTCAGTCTGTTCCCCGGCGTCTGGGCGCAAGGCGATTACGCCGAACAACTGCCCCACGGCGCAATGATGATTCACGGCCGGTCCGACGCCGTGCTTAATCCCGGTGGTGTGCGCATTGGTACAGCAGAGATTTACCGGCAGGTGGAGAAGGTCCCGCAAGTGCTCGACAGCGTAGCTATCGGACAGCAGTGGCAGGACGACGTGCGAGTGGTGCTGTTTGTGCGATTGCACGATGGCGTTGAACTGGGTGAGCCCCTGCAGGAGCTGATCCGTCAGGTGATCCGCGCGAACACCACACCGCGGCATGTGCCGGCGAAGATCGTTGCCGTTACGGATATTCCGCGCACCATCAGCGGCAAGATCGTGGAGCTTGCCGTGAGAAACGTGGTGCACGGGGAGTCGGTGAAAAATACCGATGCCTTGGCCAATCCCGAAGCGCTGGAACAGTTTCGGGATCGGCTGGAGCTGAGCAACTGATCCTGGCGGAGGCGGTGAATCTGACCAGAAGCACTGGCGACAGCGCTGCTCGTCAGAAGAGTTTGTTCAACGTGATGAGTACCGGTTCGACAATCGCTTTTCCGTTGCTGGCAGCGAGTGCGGCATTGATTGTCGTCATGTTCTGGTCGTACGTGACTTTGTCTGTACTCAGCTGACTGAGCAAAGAAGTGGCCACTGCGAGGGAGTCGGCGTTTTCAAAAGCCTTGGACGACTCATGACAGGCCGTGCTCGCCTCTGTCACCGGCAGGCGACCGGACGCAAGATTCAGCAATACAGCCACATCCAGTTGCTGCCCGTTGTCGCTTTTAAGTTGTGTGTCGCTGGCGTAGCCGACATCGGCGGTTTGCGCGCTGGCATGAAACAGCTCATGGATCAGGTCGTCTGCCACCACGTCATGGTTGAAACCCAGACTGACAAAATGTTTATTCAGGTTTTTTGTGTAGATTTCAACAAATGCTATTCCAGACGCGTCGCTGGAACTCGCCTTCTTCCAGCGCTTGTAACTGTCGACATCGAAGGATGCAAGCACGGCAGTATCCTTGAGTGCATCGAGAGCGATATTACTCAGTGAAAAACCGGCAAAGTCGAAGCGAACCAGACGCAGATATTTCACCAGACGATCATTGGCAACCGCCGATGTGTCGCCGAATAATGTCTTCATCACCAGATCACGATCGCGCTTGAAGTCATGTCTGGTGAATGTATCGATGGCGTTATCGATTTTCGCTCGAGCCCGAGGCAGACTTTTTTCGATGAAGTTACGCGTATAACCGACCGGCAATGTCTTGGGTGAGTACGACAACTGCAAGGGCGCTTGATAAGCAAATCCGTCCAGTGGTTTACCCCACAGATTGCCGCGACGGTTCAACGCATACCATTTGTTGTTATCACGTGCGGCCAAAACGGCAGTCGCCTGGCCGACAGTAGCACGCGGTTTCCAGTTACCCAGCCCCATATGCGCGTTATTGGTGACGTCGGTCAACGCATAGGATTGACGGCGGCCGCTGAGCCTATGCAACTGCGTGTTGGCCTTGGCAATGATCTCATGGGTATTCTTGTTGAATCTCAGCAGGCCCTTGTGCACCAGTTTCCCACCTGCTTGCAGACCCGAGGGCACACCATCAAGCGGGTTGAAAAGGGAAATGGCTGAGGTGAACGCCAACTTGGTGAATTGCGCGGCTTTCGACGTCCTGGAGATAGCCTTGGCCGAAATGCTCAACGCTTTGGTGCTGGCACCCACTACGGTTCCAACCAGACCGATACCATCCATTAAACAGCCATAAACCCCGTCTACAACCTTGTCATGCTCACCGGATGCAATGTCCTCGATGCATCTCTTGAACGGCACGACCAAGTCGATGAAGTACGTCAGCAATCGATCCCCCTCCAATATGGAGAGTTCCAAGTCCGTTGGTATGCGAACCAACTCACTGAGTTCTTGTGCATTGAAGAACGGTCGATGTCTGAAAACGAATCCGGCGAGGTCCTCGACATTCGGATCGTTGAAGGTTTGATAAAAACCGTGCTTTGGAGCATAAGATTGTCGCGGTTTTGGCTGCGTTCCCAGTTTATCGAGGATTGCCATGCTGGAGGTAATCGAAGTATTTTCAGCCGTCGCATGGGTATAGCGCTTCACATCGAGTGGCAGGCTTTGCGTAGCAGTGACCTCCTGTTGATCTTTCACATCGCCGTGGAAAAACAACCTTTCGGAATCTTGCAACTTCCGCTCTCGAGTGATGAAAGCACCCAAGGCGTCGTTTTTCCGAATTTCTCCGCGCGAAGTGAATAGTTCATAGCAGAGGAGCGTGTTTTCGCGCATCGCACACATGACAACGCCAAAACGTCCCGTTGCAGCATCTCTGCTCTGTTGTGTTTCTCTTGGGAAATCATACGTAAATGGGCCTCCGGCACGATACGTACGGGTATAAACAGCGGATTCACGCACCGTGAAAAAGTGTACGTTTGTATTTAAAAAGACTTGCAGATCAGCCTCCGGCATCTGCGCTATGGCAAGTTTGACGGTGGACAACATGGCATTGTTCAGATCATCAAGATGTAGCTCCAACTGACGATCCAGTTCTTCGTCACAGGATTTAAGTTGCAGCAGTTTCGGGTAGCGCGTGTAGAGGCTGACACCAGACGGGTTGTAATTGATCGCCGGCCGGGGCACCCCGTTTGTTACCAGGCGTACTGTGCGCCTGTCCCACTTAGCCGTGACCAAATCGCCCGATTGATGCAGATCGACCATGGACATGACCTGCTGCCCTCCCTTCTCGGAGAGTGCCTTTTCGTCCAGCGTATCGCAGCCCGGTGCTGCTACTTTAAGTGCCTTACGGGCAATGTTCGCCCTGCTGGGTAACGGCGTGGAAAAAGTTCGAGCAATGTGTGCAAACATCTCAGCGTGCTTTTCGAATTCATCAAGCGCACGTCGTGTGCTGGCCTCCTCAGCCTGAGCAAGTTCAGTGCTTGTGACAATCTGGTTGAGCAGCGCCCAATCGACGATCGGGTCGATCATCGCCAGATCTTTTAGATGCTTCTGCGCTTCACTGACCGGCTCCAGTTCGGCATAAGTCATGATCTGCGCATAGTTCAGCACTCGAGATGAGCCAGCCTTCACCGCCTCTACGAGCACGACGCCCCGACAAAAATTGACCCATGCAATTGAGCCCATGGTCACAGATGTGGGAATTTCCGGTACCAGGAACTCCGGTGCCGTCCGTGACAGTAGTAAATGCGCTACCAAGGGGGTCAACTGAGGATCTACCCAGTGTTTGGCGCGCAGATGCGCTGTCAGTTCTTCAAGAACAACTGAAGGGTGCCTGTCAACGTGGGTTGACGCATTCAGATCAAAGCCCTCAACCATCTTACGCTGACGGATGTGACCAATTGACGGATCCAGATTGAGTAACATGGCTGTCATCAATAACTGCGCGAGAGTGTTTTCAGACGCAACCTGCCCCTCTTTTATACCGAACCAGCCCAGTTCATCCAGGTATTTCCTGGCGAGAATCTGAGGAACAGGCTCGTTCACAAATGCGGACACTATCCGGGCAGCACTTTCATGCGATACAGCGGGCTGTCCTGTGACGTTGTGCAAAGCAACCAGCAGTTTTCTTGCTGGCATAAGTTTTGTAGTCGCTTTACGAATTTCCGAAAACTGCTCTTCCCCTAATCCAACCAACGTAGGGTCATCCGTCTGAAAATGGTCCCAGTAATTTCCGGGCTCACTCACTTGAGGATCAAAGTTGAACAAGGCCAGCAGATTCCTGACGTCGGCCTTGTTTTTCGGCAGATTTATCTCATGGAAGGTAAACCACTGATCGAGTGTAATATCCAGATCAGGCCATACATATCCACCCGTTGCCCTGGCTATGTCAGCAATCATGTCTAGTGCAGAGTGTAGTTCTTCATAAACATAAAGAGAGCTGATAGAAACCAGGTCTACCCAACCGTCAACGGCACGGGCTTCAAATGCCCCATCAGATGTGACGCGTATCAGACCGTTATGGTTGTACGCTCCTGCGCGAAAAACTCCTTTTTTTATAGCGCCATGTTCGAGCATCTGTTTAAACAAAAGCCTGCCGGGATTATAAATTTCGTGAAGTGACGACCCCTCCTGCAACTCCACCTCATGCGCGTACCAATCGATCACCTGATCGTCAGAGTATTCAGTTAATGCATTTTCCAGTTCTGCCAGAACCTTAAGGCGCTCGACGGCATCTGCGTCAGACCTGCGCTGCCATTCGGCAAGAATAATCGGTGACGACCGGAAGGCTTTATTTCTCGTCGCAAAACTCATCGCAGAACCTCATCAAGTTAATTTTGCTGAACACTTCAGCTCGATGACGTTCTACTTTCCCTGATTAAACACGTCTATTTAAAAAATATTAAACAGTATTGCCACCGCCATAACTACAACCAACTAAAACACTCAATCAATCCATCAAACCCCACTCTCCAACTGAGGAATCCTGGGGACCCTTACTATCTCCAACCAACTTCAAGCGCAACTTCAGATTATTCACCGAATCGGCATTTTTCAACGCTTCATCTTCAGTAATTACACCCTCCATCACCAATGCGAACAAGGCTGCATCAAATGTCTGCATTCCCAGCAGCGTGGATTTTTCCATTATCGGTTTAAGCTCGTCGAACTCAGACCGTCGTATCAGATCGACGACGGTCGGCGTACCCAACAATACCTCCACGGCAGCCCTTCGTTTGCCATCAACCGTCTGCACAAGTCTCTGCGAGATACATGCTTTCAAGTTGTTGCCCAGTGCCTGCAACAACTGCGGCCGCCGCTCTTCCGGGAACATGTTGATCATTCGATCCAGTGCCTGATGGGCGTTATTGGCATGTAACGTTGAAAGCACCAGATGACCGGTCTCGGCAAAGGCCAGCGCATGCTCCATGGTTTCGCGGTCACGAATTTCGCCAATCAGCACCACGTCCGGCGCCTGGCGCAGGGTGTTTTTCAATGCCGCGTGAAAACTGCGGGTGTCGACGCCGACTTCACGCTGGTTGATGATTGAGCGCTGATGCCGGTGGATGTACTCGATCGGGTCTTCGATGGTGACGATGTGCCCGCTACTATGGCGGTTGCGGTGATCAATCAATGCCGCCAGCGAGGTCGACTTGCCCGAATCGGTGGCACCGACAAACAGGATCAAACCCTGTTTGAGCATCACGGTTTCAAGCAAAACCGGCGGCAGTTTCAAGTCTTCGAAACGCGGGATGTCGAGTTTGACGTTTCGGATCACAATCGACACATCATTACGCTGTTTAAAAATGTTGACCCGGAAGCGGCCAATCCCCGGACGCGAGATCGCCAGGTTCATTTCCAGATCCCGGTCGAACTCCCGACGCTGCTCGGCGTCCATCAGGGAGGTGGCGACAGTCGCCACCTCGCCGGGCTTGAAGGGTTGCTCGCTTAACGGCGTCAGCACGCCATCAAACCTTGCGCTGGGTGGCGCGCCCGTGGACAGAAACAGGTCCGAACCGTGACGGCTCGCCAGTTGTTTAAGCAATGCGTCGATTTCCATGACAAAAAACACCCGCGAGCGTGTAATGAACAGACAGGGCCCGCGCAGTGACGCAAGGGGCCAAACAGCGTCTACCGAACTAGGATAGTAGACGCCGCCTCACCGACCGATGCTCAGGATTGATGCAATGAACGCTGTACCCACCACTGACGATGCCCAGGCTCTGATCGCCCGTACCGACTGGAATCGCACCCCGTTGGGCGCGGCTGGCACTTGGCCGCAGAGCTTGCGAACCGCCGTGGACATCGTGATTCACTCGCCGATGCCGATGTTGCTGCTGTGGGGCACGGAGCTGACGCAGATCTACAACAACGGCTTCGCCCTGCTCGCCGGGAGCAAGCATCCGCACGCTTTCGGACAACCTGCGCACCAGATATGGCCAGAACTTCGAGACTTCACTGACCCGATTTACAGCGCCGTCCTACAAGGCCAGGTGCGCACCTACAGTGAACGGCGTTTCACCCTGCAGCGTGAAGGCAAGGATTCGGACTTCTGGCTGGACCTGACTTACAGCCCGATCCGCGATGAAAACGCGCAAGTGGCCGGGATTCTGGTCACCGCCATCGAAACCAACGAGCGTCGGCGCATCGCGCTGGAACTGCAACAACGCTCCGATGACAGCCTCAAGGCCCAGCGCGAAACCGAAGAGCGCCTGCAACTGGCGCTTGCCGCGACCGATGCGGTCGGCACCTGGGACTGGGACATCGGCGAAGATCGCTTCATCGCCGATGCGCATTTCGCCCAGTTGCACGGCATTGATCCGTCACGCGCCGGACAATTGCCCATCAGTGATTACCTGCACGGCGTGCACCCCGAAGACCGCGCGCTGGTCGCCCGCAGCATCAAGCATTGCATCACTCACGGCACCGAATACGCCGAGGAATACCGCTTGTTGCTGCCCGATGGCGAACAGCGTTGGGTGTTTGCCCGAGGCCGCTGCTACAAGGATCACCATGGCCGCCCGGTGCGCTTCCTCGGCGCAGCACTGGATCTGACCGAGCGCAAACAGACCGAACAGGCGTTGCGCCAAAGCCAGACCGAGCTGCAGTTGATCATCAATGCCATGCCGATCCTGATCAGCTACGTCGACCACGAAGAACGGTTTCGCCTGAACAACGCGGCGTATCTCGACTGGTACGGGCTGACCCCGCAGGAGTTGTATGGCCGCACGATTCGTGAAGTGATCGGCGAAGAGGCGTATTTTCTGCGCGCACCGTATATCGCCGAAGCGCTGGCCGGCCGCCCTTGCTCGTTCAGCCTCTACACCAATCACCGCGACGGTAGCGCCCGGCATGCGCTGATGAATTACCTGCCGCGTCACGGACCCGATGGCGCAGTCAACGGCTTTTACATTTTCGTGATCGACGAAACCGAACGTAAAAAGACCGAAGAAGCACTGCGCAATCTCAACGAAACCCTTGAGGAGCGAGTCAGCGCCCGAACCGATCAACTGGCGCAGGCCAATCAACGTTTGCAGAACGAAATGTTCGAGCGTGAGCGCGCCGAAGATGCGTTGCGCCATGCGCAGAAGATGGAAGCGGTCGGCCAGCTTACCGGCGGCATCGCCCATGACTTCAACAACATGCTCACGGGGATCATCGGCAGCCTCGACCTGATGCAGCGCTATATCGCCGATGGCCGCGCGGACGAGATCGGCCGCTTCACTGACGCAGCGGTGTCCTCGGCCAACCGTGCAGCGGCCCTCACCCATCGGTTACTGGCGTTCTCGCGGCGCCAGTCGCTGGATCGCAAGACCCTGAACGTCAATGAGCTGATCCATTCGCTGGAGGATCTGATCCGTCGCACCAAAGGCGATCCGATCGAACTCACCTTGCGCCTGGCCGAAAATGTCTGGCCGGTCAGCACCGACGTCAGCCAACTGGAAAATGCCCTGCTCAATCTGGTGATCAACGCCCGCGACGCCATGCCTGAGGGCGGTGAACTGCTGATCGAGACCGCCAACGTCTATCTCGATGGCAGCGACCTTTCGACGCTGGAGCCGGTCAACGCCGGCGACTACCTGATGTTGGCGGTCAGCGACAACGGCACCGGCATGACACCTTCGGTACGCTCCAAGGCCTTCGATCCGTTTTTCACCACCAAACCCATTGGTCAGGGCACCGGCCTCGGGCTATCGATGATTTATGGTTTTGCCCAGCAATCCGGCGGCCATGTCGGCCTCGACAGTTTGCCGGGCCAGGGCACGTGCGTGCGCCTGTATTTGCCACGTTTGTATGGCATCGAAGCTGAACGCCCGACTGTTGTAGCCATTGAGCAGACGTCGTCGACTGCAACGGGTGAAACCGTGGTGGTAGTCGAGGATGATCCGGCGGTGCGCATGCTGGTCATCGATCTGCTGACAGGTCTGGGTTATCAGGCGCATGAAGCGGAAGACGCGAAGACCGCCCTGCCACTGCTGGAGTCGGATTTGCGTGTGGATCTGCTGGTCACCGACGTGGGCCTGCCGGGCATGAATGGCCGGCAACTGGCAGAGATCGCCCGCCAGCGTCGTCCGACCCTCAAAGTGTTGTTCATGACCGGGTATGCGCAGAACGCCGCCGAGCGTCAGGGTTTTCTGGAGGACGGCATGGACATGGTGGCCAAACCGTTTTCGATTGAGTTGCTGGCCGGCAAGATCCGCACGATGCTCAGCCAAACGTCTTGAGTTGAGGCATAATCCGCGCCCCGCCGTCACCCCGTTATCAGGTACCGCAAGATGAAAGCCCAAGCCCGCCACATTCTGGTGAAAACCGCCGAAGAGGCCGAACAGCTCAAACAACGCATTGCCAAGGGCGAAGCGTTTGATATGCTGGCGAAGAAATATTCGACCTGCCCGTCCGGCAAACGCGGCGGTGATCTGGGTGAAGTGCGGCCGGGGCAGATGGTCGGTGCGATCGACGCGGTGATTTTCAAGAAGCCGTTGCGCACGGTGCATGGGCCGATCAAGAGCAAGTTCGGTTATCACCTGGTGCAGGTGTTTTACCGGGATTGACTTGACTCACTTCCCTGTAGGAGCTGCCGAAGGCTGCGATCTTTTGATCTTGCTGTTTAAAAGATCAAAAGATCGCAGCCTTCGGCAACTCCTACAGGGGTTGTGGTTCAAGGGTGGGGAATCAGAGCGCCGGGAACCTGGATCACCCGACTAGCCAACCGATGTCCGGCCTGCGCCGCTTCTGCCGGACTGCCACCCCTCAAACGACTGGCCAGATACGCCGCACTGAACGAATCCCCCGCCGCCGTGGTGTCCACAACCTTTTCGACCTTCTGCGCCGGCACTTCAAACGCTTCGCCATCACAACGAATCAGACACGCCTCGGCACCGCGCTTGAGCACCACTTCCGGCGTGCCGATCTGCGTGTAAGCCGCGAACACCGCATCGCAATCGGAAAAACCGAACAGGGCCTGCTCGTCATCCACCGTCAACAACGCCAGGTCTATGTGCGGAAAAACGCTGCGATACGCCGCCCGCGCCTCTTCCGGTGAGGCCCACAAACGGGGCCGGTAGTTGTTGTCGAAAACGATTCGCGCATCACGCTGGCGGGCTTCGATCAGGGTCTGGATCAATCGGTCGCGGCCCTGCGCACCGAGAACAGCCAGGGTGATGCCGCTGAAATACAGCACGTCGTAATCCGGCAACGCAGCCAGAATCGGCTCGGCGGCCGGCGTGGTGAAGCAATCACGCACGGCGGCTTCGTTGCGCCAGTAGAGAAAACGACGTTCGCCGTTGGCATCGGTCTGAATGCAATACAGGCCGGGCAGCCGCCCGGCCAGGCGTTGCACCCTTTGCAGGCCAATGCCTTCGCTGGCCCAACTGGCGCACATGGCGTCGCTGAAGCTGTCATCACCGAGCGCCGTGACGTAGTCGACCTGAGCCTTGTCGCCCAAGGCGCGGGACAGGTAGACCGCGGTGTTGAGGGTGTCGCCGCCGAAGCTTTGTTGCAGGCTGCCGTCGGCACGCTGCTGGAGTTCGATCATGCATTCGCCGATCAGGGCGATGCGCGGGGTGTTCGGGCCCAAGGGGCTTAGGGTGGTCATGTTGTGGTGTCTCTGGTTGATCGCTGGTGTCTGCACAGGCCTCATCGCTGGCAAGCCAGCTCCCACAGGATTCAGTGTTGCAATACAAAACTTGTAATCGACACAAAACATTGTGGGAGCTGGCTTGCCAGCGATGGCTACAACTCGGTCAAACCTTAGAAGCAAGTCTCCATGCCTTCGATTACCGACAACTGCTCATCCACCAGTAATCCCACACGCCACTTGTCAAAAGTCAGGCATGGGTGCGATGTACCAAATGAAACGATGTCACCCACGCGCAACTCAACGCCCGGCGCTACAGTCATGAACGCATGCTGGTCCATCACCGCTGTCACTTTGCACGCACCGACATCGTCGCCAACCGCCGGCACCACTCCGGCTTTGTAACGCAGCAACGGCACCGGCAGACCGGCATCGAAGGCGACATCGCGCTTGCCCAGGGCAATCACCGCAAAGCCCGGCTCCGGCAGCGATTGCACGTGCGCCCAGACTTCCAGTGCCGGACGCAGGCCTTCGTGCAGGTCGCTGCGACGATCGAGCACGCAGCATTGCGCCTCTTTGTAGATGCCGTGGTCGTGCGCCACGTAACTGCCCGGACGCAACACGCTGAGGAAGCGGCCGGCCGCGTTCTGCGCTTCAAAAGATTCGGCAATCAGGTCATACCACGCCGAACCCGACGCAGTGATGATCGGTTTGGCGATGGCGAAAGCGCCGCTGTCCTGCAACTGCACGGCCAGACGCACCAGTGACGCGGCGAATTCGCGGATGCCGCTGACCGCGTGATCGCCATGAATCACGCCTTCGTAACCTTCGATACCGGTCAGCGCCAGCGCCGGTTGCGCGTTGATCGCCTTGGCCAGTTCGATGACTTCCCGCTCGCTGCGGCAACCGCAGCGGCCGCCGACCACGCCGTACTCGATCATCACGTTGAGCTTCACGCCGCGCGAAGTGAAGTAGGTGCCGAGATCGGCGACGTTGTCCGGGTGATCGACCATGCAATAAAAATCAAACGTCGGGTCGGCGAGCAGATCGGCGATCAGTGCCATGTTCGGAGTGCCGACCAATTGGTTGGCCATCAGCACTCGGCGTACACCGTGGGCGTAAGCGGCACGGGTCTGGGTGGCGCTGGCGAGGGTGATGCCCCAGGCACCGGCGTCGAGCTGACGTTTGAACAGCGCCGGGGTCATGCTGGTTTTACCGTGGGGCGCGAGTTCGGCGCCGCTGTCGCTGACAAACTTCTGCATCCAGCGAATGTTGTGCTCCAGCGCCTCGCGGTGCAGCACTAGCGCCGGCAGGCTGACGTCACGCACCAGGTGCGCGCCGATGGCGGCATCGCCCTTTTCCACAGCGGTATTGATGGCAGTCGTCATGGTCAAACTCCTCGCATTCATTCGCGGCGCAGGCAGCCGCGATTATTCGTTGATTCGCCGGGCGAGGCTGTTGGCGCTCTCGATCAGTACCCGGCGATAGTCGTTGTAATTGTTCTTCGCATCGGCCCGTGGAGCGACGATGCACAGGGTGCAGATCGCTACGCCATAAGGGTCTTTGACCGGGGCGGCGAAGCAATGGGTGAACGTGTCGGCAACGCTGTCGAAGGAGAAAAATCCATCGATGCCGGCCTGACGGATCTCCGCCAGAAAACGTTCCAGCGGCAGGCGCTGGCCGTCGGGCAGGATGTAGTCGCCTTCGTCGATCAGGTCGATAATCTGTTGATCGCTCAAATGCGCCAGCAGCAGGCGACCGGAAGCGGTCCATGGGATCGGCGCGTTTTCGCCGATGTCGGAAGAAATGCGGAAATGCCGCTCGCCCTCCTTCATCAACGCCACCGTGTATTTGCGCCCGTTGAGCAGGCACATCTGCGCGGTTTCGCGGGTCTGGCTGACGATCTCCTGCAGGGCATGATCGGCCTCGCGACTGAGGTCGAAATGACGCAAATGCGCCTGCCCGAGGAAATACAACTGACGGCCGAGATAGACGTGACCGTCCTTGCCCACCGGCTCCAGAATCCGCCGCTCCAGCAAGGAAGCGACCAGCTCGTAGACCGTGGATTTCGGGCTGCCGATGCCGTTGGCGATATCGTTGGGGCGCAGCGGCTGGCCGATCTCCTTGAGGAAATCGAGGATATCGAACGCCCGGTCCAGACCGCGGGCCCGGCGTTTGATGGTGTCTTCGGTCATGACTTCAGTTCCCAATGAAAGTGCCGGGAGTTTACCGAGAGTGCAGCGTCGACGGTTAGATCGCTTTCGCGAGCAGGCTCACTCCCACAGTTGAAACGCGTTCTCCTGTAGGAGTGAGCCTGCTCGCGATAGGGTCACCTCGATTCAGGCCTTTTTCTTGTACGCGATGCAGTCGATCTCGACCTTGCAATCGACCATCATGGTCGCCTGCACACAGGCCCGCGCCGGAGCGTGCTCCGGTTTGAAGTACTCACCGAAAACCTTGTTGAAACTGCTGAAATCCCGTGGGTCGTCCAGCCACACGCCTGCACGAACGACGTCCTCCAGGCCATAACCGGCCTCTTCGAGAATCGCGATCAGGTTCTTCATGGTCTGGTGAGTCTGCTCGACGATGCCGCCAACAATGATCTCGCCGTCCAGCGCCGGCACCTGGCCGGACACGTGCAGCCAGCCATCGGCTTCAACGGCGCGGGCGAATGGGCGAGGCTGGCCACCAGCGGCGGTGCTGCCGGTGCCGTAACGAGTAATGCTCATGGGTACTTCTCCTATTACAAAACCAAAGATTAAAACCGCGTGCTCTTGAGAAACTCAGCCAGACGCGGCGATTGCGGGCGTTCGAACAGTTCCTTGGGAGGTCCCTGCTCTTCGATCCGCCCCTGATTCATGAAAACGATCTTGTCCGAAACCTCGAAGGCAAAACGCATTTCGTGGGTCACCAGCAGCATGGTCATGCCGTCTTCGGCGAGCCCCTTGATCACGTTGAGCACTTCGCCGACCAGTTCCGGGTCGAGGGCCGAGGTGACTTCGTCAAACAGCATCAGGCTCGGGTTCATCGCAATCGCCCGGGCAATCGCCACGCGCTGTTGCTGACCGCCGGACAACTGACCGGGAAAGTGATTGCGGCGTTCCAGCAGGCCGACCCGCTCCAGCCATTTCTCGGCCAGTACCACGGCTTCGTCCTTGTGCATTTTCTTCACCTTGAGCAGGCCCAAAGTGACGTTCTGCAACGCCGTCAGATGCGGGAACAGGTTGAATTGCTGAAACGCCATGCCGGTCATCGCACGATGCCGGGCAATAACTTTTTCGCCATGGCGTACGCGCTTGCCGTTGACCTCGTCGTAGCCGATGGACTCGCCATCGAGCAGGATCTGCCCGCCCTGAAACTCTTCAAGCATGTTCACGCAGCGCAGCAGTGTGGTCTTGCCGGAGCCGCTGGAACCGATCAGCGTCACCACGTTGCCGCGCTGCATGCTGAGGTCGACACCCTTGAGCACTTCGACCGCGCCGTACTGTTTGTGCAGGCCACGGATGTCGAGCAGTGGCTGGCCGTTTTGAATGTTGGAAACTTGAGCTTCAGTCATGGCAAGGCCACCCGCTTTTCAATGTGCCGGCCGAGTAATTCGATGCCGTAGTTGATGACGAAAAACAGAAATCCGGCGAACAGGTAAAACTCGAGCGTCATGAAAGTTCGAGCGATGATCTGTTGCGTGCTGAGGAGCAATTCGGCGACGCCGATCACCGAGAGCAAGGTCGAGGCCTTGACGATTTCGGTGGACGAATTGACCCACGTTGGCAGGATCTGCCGCAACGCCTGGGGCAACAGCACATAGCCGAGGGATTGATAAAACGTCAGGCCGATGGCCTTGCCCGCTTCCATCTGCCCACGGGGCAACGCTTGCAGTGCACCCCGGACGATTTCCGCCACGTGCGAGCCGCAGAACAAGGTCAGGCCCAGGGCGCCGGCCTGAAACGCGCTGATCTGCCAGCCCAGCGCCGGGGCCATATAGAAGCAGGCCAGCACCAGCACAAACACCGGGGTGCCGCGAATCAGGTCGACGTAAAAGCGAAACGGCGCGCGCATCCAGAATCTGCCGTAAGTCAGCACCAGACCGGTGACGACACCGAGCAGCGTGCCAAACAGAATCGCCAGCGCCGACACCTGCACACTGGTCAAAAACCCTTGCAGCAGGGTTTCCCGCGCCACCCACAATTCATGCAACCAACTAGGTGATTGGTACATCGCAGCCTCCTATCGGCGGATCGCCAGACGCTGCTCGAGGTAACGCAGCAGCATGGCAATGAGGTAACAGGCCGCGACATAGAGCGCCGTGGTCACCAGCCAGGTTTCGATCACCCGGTAGCTCTCCACATTGATCTTGCGCGCGTAATAGGTCAGCTCTGGCACGGCAATCGCAGCCGCCAGCGAGGTGTCCTTGAACAGTGAAATGAAGTTGTTCGACAACGCCGGCAACACGTTGCGCAGCATCACCGGCACCGTGACGTAGGCCTTGACCTGCCATTCACCGAGACCGATAGCCAACCCGGCTTCACGCTGTCCCTTCGGAATGCTGAGCAAACCGCCACGGAACACTTCGGTCAGGTACGCCCCGGCATACAACGACAGGGTGATGATGAACGACGGAATCTTGTCCAGCCGGATCCCCAGGCTCGGCAACGCAAAGTAGATCAACAGAATCAAAACCAGAATCGGCGTGTTACGGATCACCGTCACATACACCGAAGCCAGCACCCGCAAGGCGCGATGCTTCGAGAGCAAGGCAAACGCCATCAGCAGGCCGATCACGCAGCCGATGGCGATCGACACCAGCGCCAGTTCAAGACCCAGACCGAGCCCCGCCAGCAAGGTGTCGAAATCACGCCACACGGCGGCAAAGTTCAACTGATAGTTCATGGTCAGCAGTACCTTGAGGGGGCGACTGGATCGCCCCACTCTCACGGGATCATTTGAATTCGACTGGGAAACCGATGGCTGGAGACGGCAGATCAACACCGAACCATTGCTTGAAAGAGGCGGCATAGGTCGGGAACTCCACCCCGGTCATGGCTTCATGCAGCGCGGTGTTGACGAAGTTCAACCAGTCCTGATCGCCGCGTTTGACCGCGCAAGCGTAGGTCTGCGGGCTCCAGGCGTAAGTCGGGCTGCGATAACGGCCAGGGTTCTGCACCATCAGGTATTTGACCGAAGACTGGTCAGTGGCGGCAGCATCGGCGCGGCCGGAGTTAACGGCCTGATACATCAGGTCGACGCTGTCGTACTGATCGACCTTGGCCTTGGGCAATGCCTGATGCACCAGTTCTTCGGCATAGACGTTTTGCAGCACCGCCACAGTGACGCTGTCGCCGCCGGCCTGCAGGTCTTCGATTTCCTTGTACTTGCTGTTGTTCGGCAGCAGCAGCCCAACGCCTTCACGGTAGTACGGCAGAGTGAACGCGACTTGCTGGGCACGGCTGGCGGTGACAGTGATGAACTGGCAGCTCATGTCGACCTTGTCGGTGAGCAGATTGGGAATTCGCGCATCAGACGACTGCACGACAAACTCGACTTTGCTCGGATCGTTGAACAGACCTTTGGCCACCATCCTGGCGATGTCGATATCAAACCCCTGCAACTTGCCGTCCGCGCCCTGAAAGTGCCACGGCGCATTGGTGCTGCCGGTACCGACAATCAATTTGCCGCGAGCCAGAACACTGTCGAGCTTGCTGTCGGCTGCTTGGGCCAGGCCCATGACAGTGGAAGAAGCTGCAAGAACAAAAACACACGCTTTGAACAACGAAGGACGGCGATGCATGGCAAGCACTCCAGGATGGTGTTTATTCCGCTATACCGGAATACGGTTTGTTACTACGGAATAGACAGCAGAAAGTGTGCCACAGGATTCGGGTGGAATCTGCAGTGGGGAGAAATGTTTTTGGAATCAAGGAGATGAAAAAAAGGATCAATGACGTTGTTACGGCTTTTAGCAAGAGACCCCGCTACCGTTGGCTACACACGCCGGGTATTCGCGCCACATTTCGGAGCAACTGACACAAAACAACGCACAGTGCACCTGTCAACTCTGACAGTAGGCGCGCAACTCAGACTCGCTTAACTTGAGTACATTCGCAGCCGGATCTGAAAAGGGAGATTTCCATGAGCGTGAATGCAGCTCTCTCCGAATTGGCGCCCACTTACCGCAAAGCCCTGAAAACCTGGCGCCCGGTGATCCTCTACTTCGCCAACGAACACTGCCCCGCCTGCGAATGGGCCGGGCCGGTTTTCCGGCAGATCGCCGAGCCGTATCGGCATCGCGCCAATATCTACATGCTCAACACCAGCGAATCACCGCGCCACCCACAGGTGACGGGGACGCCGACGGTGCTGTTCTACAAGGACGGCAGGCTGGTGAAAAAACTCAAGGGGATTGGCGACGAGGAAACACTGGCGGCGGACTTTGCCCGGCATATTGGCAGGACCAAGGCCCCGACGGTGCAGCGAAAGCAACAACATGACCTGAGCTGGCTTCGGCGCACATTGCGCAACCTCTGCACCGTCCCTCGTGCGCGCCGACAACTTTGCTAAGTCCCTAATCCCCTGTAGGAGCTGCCGCAGGCTGCGATCTTTTGACTTTGCTTTTTAGAAGCAAGATCAAAAGATCGCAGCCTGCGGCAGCTCCTACAGGGGAGTTGTGGGTTAGGCGGTATCGCGGGTCAGCAACACTCGCGTCACCCGCCGTTCTTCGACTGCTTTGACGGTCATTTGCCAGCCTTCGTACTCCAGACGATCACCGATGACCGGCAAGCGATCAAGCAAGCTCATCACCAGCCCGGCCATCGTCTGATAATCCTCGGTCGGCTCGGCACCGAAACCGGTGCGCTGGCGTACACGTGCAAGGTTCAACGCACCACTGACCAGAAAACCATCCTGCTCTTCAACCACATCGGGGCCTTCAATTTCACTGGCATCGGGCAGCTCACCGGCAATCGATTCAAGAATGTCGGTCATGGTCAACACGCCAACGAAGTCACCGAACTCGTTGACCACAAACGCAATGTGCGTCGACGCCCCACGCATCTGTTCCAATGCATTGAGGATCGAATAGCTGTCGAGCAGGTTGATGGTCTTGCGTGCCAGATGCTCCAGATTGGGTTCGGCACCGGCCAGGTATTCCTTGAGCAACTCTTTTTTGTGCACGAAGCCCAGCGGTTCATCCACCACGCCGTCGCGGATCAGCGGCAGACGCGAGTAAGACGAGTGCATCAATTTCGTGCGAATCGCCTCGGCATCGTCGGCCAGATCGATGGTATCGACGTCGGCGCGTACGGTCATCAGGCTGCGGATCGGCCGCTCGGCCAATTGCAGCACGCCGCTGATCATCACCCGTTCACGACGGTCGAACAGCTCAGCGCTCGGCGCATCACCATTGTCGAGCAGGTCGGAAATCTCTTCACCAACCTCCTCCACCGCCAGTTTGCGACCGCCGAGCAAACGCATCACCGCATGGGCGGTACGTTCGCGCATCGGCCGCAAGCCCTGCATCGAGCGTTTGCGGCGAGCCCGGGCGATCTGGTTGAACACCTCGATCAGGATCGAGAAACCGATGGCCGCGTACAGATAGCCTTTCGGGATGTGGAAACCCAGACCTTCGGCCGTCAGGGCAAAACCGATCATCATCAAGAAGCCCAGACACAGCATGATCACTGTCGGGTGCGCGTTGACGAAACGCGTCAGCGGCTTGCTCGCAACAATCATCAGGCCGATAGAGATGATCACGGCGATCATCATCACCGCCAGCTCATCGACCATGCCCACGGCGGTAATCACCGCGTCCAGCGAGAACACCGCGTCGAGCACGACGATCTGCGCGACGATCGGCCAGAACAACGCATAAGCGCTGTTGGTCGAGCGCTCGCCGACATGGCCTTCCAGCCGTTCGTGCAACTCCATGGTGGCTTTGAACAACAGGAACACACCACCGAACAGCATGATCAGGTCTCGACCAGAGAAGCTCTTGTCGAATACCTCGAACAGCGGCTGCGTGAGGGTGACCAGCCAGGAAATACTCGCCAACAGGCCAAGGCGCATGATCAGCGCCAACGACAGGCCGATGATGCGTGCGCGGTCACGCTGATGCGGCGGCAGTTTATCGGCAAGGATTGCAATGAACACCAGGTTGTCGATGCCCAGCACCAGTTCCAGCACGATCAAGGTCAACAAGCCTAACCAGGCCGTGGGATCCGCTAACCATTCCATAAAATGTCTCTGTCTCTCTTCAGTGAATTCAGGCTGCCGGACACGGCAAAGCGCAACGCGAAGGCTCTGGAGCCGCGTTATCAACGATAGTCAGGTGTCGGAAAACTGGATGCTGCGAGTGCGTCAAGACCGCGCCGTGGCGCGAAGGGAAGGTACGACTGGGAGGCTCCGAGAGGGTGTTCATGTAGTTCCTGAATGAAAAAAGGCCTTGAATCGTACAGGCTGAAGCGACTTTTCCTACAGCGCGAAATCATTTCAAAATCTGTAACAACCTCGCCATCCTCCCTGTAGGAGCTGCCGCAGGCTGCGATCTTTTGACTTTTTTTAGAAGCAAGATCAACAGATCGCAGCCTGCGGCAGCTCCTACAAGGAAGTAAGTGAGTCATTCAGCGGCCGGCAAAGCGTAGGCGGGACAGCTCGCGCAGATCGCCTTCGACGTAGTAATCATTGGTCCAGCTGTCATCCACCGCCAACGGACTGACCTGCTTCAACGCCAGTTTTTTCGCGAAATAACGAAAGCGGTAATGCTCATAAAACCGTAGCAGCTCCAGACCATAACGATCGGCCAGATCGGTATCGCCACGAATGATCAGGTAGTTCTCGTCGTTACCGTTGCTGGCCGAAACGCTGAGGTTGTGACTGCCGCTGATGATGGTCGGGGCGTCCGTGGTGAAGTCGGTGACCACGGCTTTGGTGTGCACCAGCAAATTGCCTTTCTGGCCTTTCATGTTTTCGCGCAACCAGCCTTCCAGACCGGTGTTGAGCAACGCCGTTGCCGCGAATTCGGCCGTGCGGTCGGCGTGGAATCCGGTGATGCTACTGGCCGTGTTTTGCAGGCCGTAACGCAAGATGTCGTCGTGCGGCTGTCCGAGCAAGGCGTTGAGGATCGCCTCGGGCAAGGTAAACGCGGTGACAAACAAGACGTCCTTGCGTGCCGCCTCAATGATCTCGACGAACTCGCGCAAATCACCGCCGCCGGTACGTGGCGAGAACCCGGCAAACAGTGGCTGCGCAGGGTCCATCGGGTTGTGTTCGGTGATCCAGTCGCGGGTCTTGCCGACGTCATCGGGCAGCGCCCAGATCTGCTCGAAGACTTGCAGGTAACTGGCCGCCATCGCCTTCTTGTCCAGTACATGCACGACATTGGCCTGGCGATAAACGCCGTTCGCGGTGAAGTTGGTACTGCCGCACAACACGGCCTGGGGCTGGCGTTGGCCCGCCGCATCGAGTCGACTGAGAACGATGTATTTGTTGTGAAAGATGTTGTGCGTGATGCGCCCGCGCTTGTTCGACGCGGGCAGTTTGGCCAGGCTCGCCTCGTTGAGCGTGGTGTCTTCATCATCGGGCCGGGCGTGGTACAAAACGCGAATCTGCACGCCGCGCTCGAAGGCCGCATTCACGGCGTCGACGATGGCTTGCAACTGATATTCATAAATGGCGATGTCCAGCGCCCATTGCCCATCGACCGCGCGCTCGATAAACCCCAGCAAACGTCCGAGCAAGCCGTTCTCCAGCCATTGTCTCGCGGCATCGGGCCAAGCTTCGATGGGCATGTTTTTGTTGGCGCTGATCTGCGCATCGAGTTCGGGAAATTTGCGCTGGAACGCCTGACTGGCGGCCACGGCGCGGTTGAAGATCACGTTTTGATCGGCCGGATGACCGTCGTCGCTGGTGACGGTCAGTTCGAGGAATTCACCCAGTTGCGGAGCATCCGGCGTGCCATAAGCGAGGTGGACGCGGTAGTGAATCGTCATCCCTGGATTGACCGCGTAATCGGCCCAGCGGAATTTCTGCAGTGGGGCCTTATCGCTGGGCGTGGCGTGAAACTGCGGGAACGTATGGGTTTTACCGGGGAAGGTCAGGCTGTTGAAGAGAAACAGCCACGGCTTGTCGCCTTGCTGTTTTTCGATGGCGAATCCGAGCAGGCCTTTGCGCCGGGGTTCGGCCAGATCCATCGCCAGCAGCACGCCATTGGTGCCTGCGTAGGCTTTGACGCGGAAGTCGTCTTGAGGGTTCTTGACCAGAATACGCATCGCTCACTCCTTGTGATTGGGCTGGAGTGCAGCATAGAGCAGTGATGCAAATTGTGGTCAATAGACCCGAATCCGCGTGGATCCCATCGCGGGCAAGCCCGGCTCCCACAGTTCCCGAGGTGGGCACAATGCCTGGTTCAGCAGAAAAACCTGTGGGAGCGGGCTTGCCCACGATGAGGCCCGGTCAAACGACATCAGGATCAAAGGTCGTCGATGTGCCGATAATCCGCTGCCAATGCCCCCGCCAGATCCCTCGCCCGACCCAGCCGAATCGGCCCGCGCTCGATATCGATCAACAGTCCCGGACAGTCGAGCAGCGGCAAGCCTGACCACGCTTTCAAGCGCCCGTCCGTGACCACCAGCAAGCGCTGCTGCTCGGCAGGAAAACGCTTGCGCCGCACCGTCAGCCATTGCTGTGCCTGCGCCAGCGCCGCGAGCAACGGCGTGCCGCCGCCCGCGCCCAATGCATCGAGCCAGACACGCAAACCGCTGGACGCCTTCAATCCTTGCACCTGCCATTTCGGCGCTGCGCCGCTGGCGGTCAGTAACGCCAGCCGCGCGCGTTGGCGATAGGCGTCATCGAACAGTTGCGCGAGCAGACCTTTGGCGTCACTCAATGCGTGATGGCGGCGCGTCGAGGCCGAGGCATCGACGATCACCAGCCACAACTCATGGGGCGAACGGGTGCGCAGTTGAAACAGCAGATCTTCACGGCTTTGCGGGCGGCCCTTGAGCAGCGTCCCCGGCCAGTTCACCGAGCCACTGCGAGCCGCATGACGTTTGCCCTGGCGTCCGTTATCCAACCGTCCGGCGCGGGGTCTGGCATTCGCCCCCACGTCAGACCGGGGGCGAATGCCTAAAGCTTTTTTGGCCAGCTCGGCACTTCGCGACGGCTGCCGGTGGCAAGTGCCGGGGCCGGCATGTCACCCCACTGGCCCTGCCCTTCACTCGGGCCGGCCGCAGCGTTAGCTGGAGATTGCGCAGGTTGTTGAGGGCTCGAAGCGGTTTGTTCGCGACGACGATGGCGCAGGGCAAATTCGGCGACAGCATCAATATCCTCTTCGGCGATGGCCGCAGCGCCACGCCATGCCGCGTGAGCGCGAGCAGCGCGCAGCCACACCAGATCGGCACGCAAGCCATCGACGCCGGCGGCGAAACAACGCTCGGTGATGTGCGCCAGCGCGGCATCGTCCAGAGGAATGTCGGGCAACGCGCTACGGGCGTTTTCACAACGCTCGCGCAGGGCCTGTTGTGCAGTTTCCCACTGCGCACAGAATCCTTGTGGGTCGCTGTCGAAATCCAGTCGCCGACGAATGATCTGGCCGCGCTCGGTCGGTGCGGTATGGCCACTGAGCGCGACGTTGAGGCCGAAGCGATCAAGCAGTTGCGGACGCAACTCGCCCTCTTCCGGGTTCATCGTACCGATCAGCACGAACTTCGCCGAATGCCGATGGGAGATGCCGTCGCGTTCGATCAGGTTGATGCCACTGGCGGCAACGTCGAGCAGCAGATCGACCAGATGATCGGGCAGCAGATTGACTTCATCGACGTAAAGCACGCCGCCGTCAGCCTTGGCCAGCACACCGGGAGAAAACTGCGCACGGCCGTCGCTGAGGGCGGCATCGAGATCGAGCGTGCCGACCAGTCGCTCCTCGGTCGCGCCCAGCGGCAACGTGACGAACTGACCGCTGGCGAGCAGATCCGCGAGGCCTCGGGCCAGGGTGGACTTGGCCATGCCACGCGGGCCTTCAATCAGCACACCGCCGATTTTCGGGTCGATGGCGGTGAGGCACAGGGCGAGTTTCAGGTCATCGGCGCCGACCACGGCGGAGAGCGGGAAATGTGGGGTATCGGTCATTTGGGCTTTTCTCTTTCGTGGTCGTTGGTGTGCTTGGCATTGCGGTGTGTCAGTGGTTCGGCCCTCACCCTGGCCCTCTCCCAGAGGGAGAGGGAACTGACCGAGGTGCTCTTTTGAAGTCCACCGACTTGAACTATCCAGTCGAACTCAAATTTTGAACAGCACCCAAATCAGCTCCCTTTCCCCTCTCCCCCCTGGGGGAGAGGGCTGGGGTGAGGGGTGGCTTTCTTGAATGCGCTACATCTCTTCTTCTATATCCAGCAGCAGATTCTCCAGCGCCTCTTTATAAGCACCCGGTTCCTGCCACATCCCGCGCTGCTGTGCTTCCAGCATGCGTTCGGTCATGTCGCGCAGTGCATGCGGATTATGCTCACGGACAAACTCCCGGGTCGCCGGATCGAGCAGATACGCGTCCGCCAATAATGCGTACTGGTGATCGTCGATCAACTGCGTTGTGGCATCGAAGGCGAACAGATTATCGACCGTCGCCGCCAGTTCGAACGCGCCTTTATAGCCGTGGCGTTTGACCCCGTCGATCCATTTCGGATTGGCCGCCCGCGAACGGATCACCCGGTTCAGCTCTTCTTTCAAGGTGCGGATCTTCGGCAGATCCGGCTGACTGTGATCGCCGTGATAACTGGCCGCCGCTTCGCCACGCAGGGTTTCCACGGCGGCGAGCATGCCGCCCTGGAACTGGTAGTAGTCGTTGGAGTCGAGCAAGTCGTGCTCGCGATTGTCCTGGTTCTGCAACACCGCTTGCACCTGACTCAAACGCTGGACGAATTGTTCGCGAGCGGCGGTGCCTTCGTCCGAACCGCCATAGGCGTAGGCGCCCCAGTTGAGGTAAACCTCGGCCAGATCCTCGCGGCTCTGCCACAGTCGACCGTCGATGGCGCCCTGCACGCCCGCGCCATAGGCACCCGGTTTGGCGCCGAAGATCCGCCATCCGGCCTGACGCCGTGCGGCGTCTTCATCGACGCCCGATTGCAGCAGTGCCTCGCGTTCGGCGCGGACTTTGGCGGCCAATGGATTAAGATCGTCCGGCTCGTCCAGCGCGGCGACTGCTTGCACCGCTGCATCGAACAGACGGATCAGATTGGCGAAGGCGTCGCGGAAGAAACCCGACACCCGCAGCGTCACATCGACACGCGGACGGTCGAGCAGGCTCAGCGGCAAAATCTCGAAATCATCGACGCGTTGGCTGCCGGTGGCCCACACCGGACGCACGCCCATCAACGCCATGGCCTGGGCGATGTCATCGCCGCCAGTACGCATGGTCGCCGTGCCCCAGACTGACAGGCCGAGCTGACGCAGGTGATCGCCGTGATCCTGCAAATGCCGTTCGAGAATCAGCGTTGCCGACTGGAAACCGATGCGCCACGCGGTTGTGGTCGGCAGGTTACGCACGTCCACCGAGTAGAAGTTGCGCCCGGTTGGCAATACGTCGAGGCGGCCGCGACTGGGTGCGCCGCTGGGCCCTGCGGGCACGAAGCGCCCGCTGAGGGCATCGAGCAGGCCGCGCATTTCGGCGGGGCCGCAGGCGTCGAGGCGTGGGGCGACGACTTCGCGCAGGTTTTCGAGGATGGCGTGGACTTCAGCCCAGCGCGGCCCCTGTAGGAGTGAGCCTGCTCGCGATGGCGTCAGGTCAGGCAAATCAGTTTTGAATGACACACCGCTATCGCGAGCAGGCTCACTCCTACAGGGGTTGTGCAGTGTCTGCGAGATCAGGTCTGTGGCGAACAACTCCAGGCGTTCGCGGGTGTCGCCGGCGGTGCGCCAGACTTCATCGTTGAGCGATTGCAACTCATCGGGACGCGGGCCCGTCCACGGATCGGCCAGTGCACAATCCAGCGGATCGAAACCCAGCTCAAACGCCTTGGCCAATGCCCGCAGCAAACTCGACTGCGCACCCTTGCCATCGCCGCGAGGAATGCGCAGCAGCGCCAGCAATGTATCGATGCGCAAACGCCCGCTCGGTGATTCGCCGAAAATGTGCAGGCCATCGCGGATCTGCGATTCCTTCAGATCACACAAATAGGTATCGAGACGCGGCAGCCAGATCGCCGCATCGGCGTCGCTGTCGAGCGCCGCATCGAGTTGCAGCTCACGGTCGATTTGCGTGTCGCGCACCAGTTGCAGAATGTCCCGTTGCAACTCACGGGCACGACGCGGATCGAGCAGTTGCGCTTCGTAATATTCGTCGGCCAGCAGTTCCAGATTACGCAGTGGACCGTAGGTTTCGGCGCGGGTCAGCGGCGGCATCAGGTGATCGATGATCACCGCTTGCGTGCGCCGTTTGGCCTGGGCGCCCTCGCCCGGGTCGTTGACGATAAAGGGATAGATATTCGGCAGCGGCCCGAGCAATGCATCCGGCCAGCAGTTCTCGGAAAGCCCGACGCCTTTGCCCGGCAGCCATTCGAGGTTGCCGTGTTTGCCGACATGGATAACGCCGTGGGCGCCATAGGTATTGCGCAGCCAGAAGTAGAAGGCGAGATATCCGTGGGGCGGCACCAGATCCGGGTCGTGATACACCGCACTCGGATCGACCTGGTAACCACGCGCCGGCTGAATGCCGACGAAGGTCAGGCCAAAGCGCAGACCGGCGATCATCATGCGCCCGTCGCGACACATCGGATCGTTTTGCGGCGGGCCCCAACGCTCGACCACCGCAGCGCGATTGGCTTCAGGCAACGCGCTGAACATCGTCAGGTAATCGTCCATCGCCAGGCTTTGCTGGCACGGACGCAAATCAATCGTGTCGAGGTCATTGCTGACGCCGCCGAGCAACTGCTGGATCAGTTCGCTGCCGCTGTCCGGCAGTTGCGCAGTGAGCGGATAACCCTCGGCCTGCAAGGCGCGCAAGATGTTCAGCGCTGCTGCCGGCGTATCCAGACCGACACCGTTGCCGATGCGCCCGTCGCGGGTCGGGTAGTTGGCGAGGATCAGCGCAATGCGTTTCTCGGCATTCGGCACGCGCGCCAGATCGATCCAGCGTCGCGCCAGTTCGGCGACGAAATCCATACGTTCGGGTTGCGCGCGATAACAGACCACGTCGGACTGACTGCGCTCACTGCGCCAGGCCAGATCCTTGAAGCTGATCGGGCGGCTGATGATGCGCCCGTCGAGTTCCGGCAGGGCAATGTGCATCGCCAGATCCCGTGGGCCGAGGCCCTGCTCGCTGTCGCGCCAGCCGGGTTCGTTGTCCTGGGCGCAGATGGCCTGGATCACCGGAATATTACGACGAAACGGCCGTAAATGCGGCGCTTCAGGGCTGGATTGGGCGAAACCGGTGGTGTTGAGAATTACCCCCGCCTCGACCTCATCCAGCCAATCTTCGACGACCGCCAGACAGCCCGGCTCTTTCAGGCTGGCCACGGCAATCGGCAACGGATTAAGCCCCGCCGCTTGCAGGCGCTGGCAGAAAACATCGATGAACGCGGTGTTCGCCGCTTGCAGATGCGAACGGTAAAACAGCACCGCCGCGACCGGCTGATCCGGCAGCCAATCGGCTTGCCAGTCGCGCAGTGCCGCGGTGTTTTTATCGGGGTGGTAAATCGCCGTGCGCGGCAGCGTCTGCGGCTCGCCCCAGGCGTAATCGCGAGCAAGCCAACGACTGGCCAGACAACGGAAGAAATCCAGCGCATTGCCCATGCCGCCCTGACGCAGGAACTGCCAGAGCCGGTCGCGTTCCTCGGCGCCGACGGTGCTCAGGTCGCTGAGTTCCGGATCGGGGCGATCATCGCCCGGCACCAGAATCACTTGCACACCGCGCTCGGACAGTTCGACCAAACGCTCGACGCCATAGCGCCAATAAGCAATGCCGCCGTGCAGCGAAATCAGAATGACCTTGGCATGACGCAGCACTTCATCGACGTACAAATCGACCGAAGCATGATTCTGCACCTGCATCGGGTTGGCCAGACGCAGGCTCGGATAATCCTCGGGCAACTGCTGCGCGGCTTCGGCGAGCAGCGCCAGACTGGAGTCGCCGCTGCACAGGATCACCAGCTCGGCGGGGGTTTGTCCAAGGTCGGCAATGTTGTCATCCGACACGAAACCGCCGGGCTGGGTCCTGAGCAGGTGCATGGCTTAAACGCTGAGCGCGGCGCGCAGTTGCGCTTCAAGTTGCGCCGCGTCGAGTTCCTGACCGATCAATACCAGACGCGTGACCCGCGCTTCATCGGCGCCCCACTGACGGTCAAAGTGCTTGTCGAAACGCGTACCCACGCCTTGAATCAGCAGGCGCATCGGCTTGTTCGGGATGGCCGCGAACCCCTTCACGCGCAGGATGCCGTGCTTGACCACTAGTTGCGTCAGCGCGTCGAGCAACAGGCTCTCGTCGGCTTGCGGCAGTTCGATGGAAATCGAATCGAAGGCGTCGTGATCGTGGTCATCGTGGTCGTCATCACCGTCGTGGTGGTGATCGTGATGGCTGTGACGGCTGTCGATGTGTTCTTCGGAACCGGCGCCGAGGCCGATCAATACGTCCAGCGGCAGGCGACCGTTGCTGGCTTCGATGATCTTCACCGCTGGCGGCAGTTCTTCGGCGACTTCAGCGCGTACGCGAGCCAGATCTTCCGGGCTGGTCTGGTCGGCCTTGTTGAGAATCACCAGGTCGGCGCTGGCCAGTTGATCTGCGAACAACTCGTGCAGCGGCGATTCGTGGTCGAGATTCGGATCGAGTTTGCGCTGGGCATCGACCTGATCCGGGAACGCGGCGAAGGTGCCGGCGGCCACGGCCGGGCTGTCGACCACGGTGATCACCGCGTCGACGGTGCAGGCGCTGCGGATTTCCGGCCACTGGAAAGCTTGTACCAGTGGCTTCGGCAGGGCCAGGCCGGAAGTTTCGATAAGGATGTGATCGAGGTCGCCGCGACGGGCAACCAATTCGCGCATCACCGGGAAGAACTCTTCCTGAACGGTGCAGCACAGGCAACCGTTGGCCAGTTCGTAAACGCGGCCGGTGGCTTCTTCTTCGGTGCAGCCGATGGTGCATTGCTTGAGGATTTCACCGTCGATGCCCAACTCGCCGAACTCGTTGACGATCACCGCGATACGCCGGCCCTGAGCGTTGTCGAGCATGTGCCGCAGCAGTGTGGTTTTGCCCGAGCCGAGGAAGCCGGTGACGATGGTGACGGGGAGTTTGGCCAGTGTTTTCATCGGATGCCCTTTGGCAAGGTGGCGGGCAAACGGGACGAGATCCGCGGCGCAGCTGCGCGCGGAAGAATTCGCCACCGGATCACCCCGCCCGGTTGTAGTGAGAAATCTGTGACGAGGCAGGTCTCCTGGCTGACGGTGTTCAGGCCTTGGGCCTGGCATTCGCTGCGCCTTCCCGCTGGCTCATGGGTTGAGCTGGCAGTGGCGTGGCAGTGAATTTCACCGTTCACAGTTGCGGGGGCAGCCGCGGCTTGGACCGCGTTCCCTTCTTAGCTCCGGTTTTTGCCGGAGAACCTCGAAGGTGCAAGGCTACGCATGGTGTGGTTTAGGGTCAATGGGATTGGGTTTTGGGTTTTTCGTTTTGCGTGCATATCCGTTGCTGCGGGTGTTGCCTCTGGCGGTTTCGCTCTTACAGCGAGTCACTTTTCCAGACGCCGAAAAGTAAGCAAAAGGCTTGGCCCCCGGCGTACGGCACTTCGCTGAGGCTCAGTGTTCCCTCGCTACGGTGTCCATCCGGGGGCATCGCCTACGGTTGGCTGCGCTGCACCTCCTCTCGATGTGTTTGGCTTCGCCAAACGGCGCTGCGCGCCTAACCCCCGGATGGACACCTACGCTCGGCCTGCCGAAGGGGCTGAAGGGCAAAAGCCAAAGCAGATCAAAAGATCGCAGCCTGACTTTTCCCCTGTAGGAGCTGCCGAAGGCTGCGATCTTTTGATTTTGTTGTTTTTTTGGGGGGGGTGGGATTGAGGTTTGGGGGCATATCCGTTGCTGCGGTTATGGCTGCTTAGGGTTTCGCTCTTACAGCGAGTCACCTTTTCCAGACGCCGAAAAGGTAACCCAAAAGGCTTGGCCCCGGCGTACGGCACTTCGCTTGGGCTCAGTGTTCCCTCGCTACGGTGTCCATCCGGGGGCATCGCCTACGGTTGGCTGCGCTGCACCTCCTCTCGATGTGTTTGGCTTCGCCAAACGGCGCTGCGCGCCTAACCCCCGGATGGACACCTACGCTCGGCCTGCCGAAGGGGCTGAAGGGCAAAAGCCAAAGCAGATCAAAAGATCGCAGCCTGACTTTTCCCCTGTAGGAGCTGCCGAAGGCTGCGATCTTTTGATTTTGTTGTTTTTTTGGGGGGGGTGGGATTGAGGTTTGGGGGCATATCCGTTGCTGCGGTTATGGCTGCTTAGGGTTTCGCTCTTACAGCGAGTCACCTTTTCCAGACGCCGAAAAGGTAACCCAAAAGGCTTGGCCCCGGCGTACGGCACTTCGCTTGGGCTCAGTGTTCCCTCGCTACGGTGTCTATCCGGGGGCATCGCCTACGGTTTGCTGCGCTGCACCTCCTCTCGATGTGTTTGGCTTCGCCAAACGGCACTGCGCGCCTAACCCCCGGATGAACACCTCCGCTCGGCCTGCCGAAGTGGCTGAAGGGCAAAAGCCAAAGCAGATCAAAAGATCGCAGCCTGACTTTTCCCCTGTAGGAGCTGCCGAAGGCTGCGATCTTTTGATTTTGTTGTTTGGGGGGCTGGGATTGGGGTTGGGGACATATCCGTTGCTGCGGTAACGGCTGCTTAGGGTTTCGCTCTTACAGCGAGTCACCTTTTCCAGACGCCGAAAAGGTAACCCAAAAGGCTTGGCCCCGGCGTACGGCACTTCGCTTGGGCTCAGTGTTCCCTCGCTACGGTGTCCATCCGGGGGCATCGCCTACGGTTGGCTGCGCTGCACCTCCTCTCGATGTGTTTGGCTTCGCCAAACGGCGCTGCGCGCCTAACCCCCGGATGAACACCTTCGCTCGGCCTGCCGAAGGGGCTGAAGATCAAGAGCCAAAGCAGATCAAAAGAACGCAGCATGACTTATCCCCTGTAGGAGCTGCCGAAGGCTGCGATCTTTTGATTTTGTTGTTTGGGGGGGCTGGGATTGGGGGCATATCCGTTGCTGCGGGTGATGTTTCTGGCGGTTTCGCTCTTACAGCGAGTCACCTTTTCCAGACGCCGAAAAGGTAACCCAAAAGGCTTGGCCCCGGCGTACGGCACTTCGCTTGGGCTCAGTGTTCCCTCGCTACGGTGTCCATCCGGGGGCATCGCCTACGGTTGGCTGCGCTGCACCTCCTCTCGATGTGTTTGGCTTCGCCAAACGGCGCTGCGCGCCTAACCCCCGGATGAACACCTCCGCTCGGCCTGCCGAAGGGGCTGAAGAGCAACAGCAAAGCTAAAGCCAAAGCAGATCAAAAGATCGCAGCCTTCGGCAGCTCCTACAGGGAATGGGTACACCTGCCAGAGCTTGGTCGGATGTCAGGCCGTCATCGCGAGCAGGCTCACTCCTACAATGGGATCGTATGCACTCTGCTAGAGACTGGTCGGCTGTCAGGCCGCCATCGCTACCACAAAAAAACGAATTTTCCCCAAACGCGGCGCATGCCGCCCCACTCAACACAATGAGCGTTCGCTCAAGTACCGCTCTTGATCTAGAAGGCCCGTCGGAAGGCTGAGTGGAGGGATTGATCCGGGGGTGGGAGCGCAGCGACCGTTTGGCGCAGCCAAATGCATCGAGAGGAGGTGCAGCGCAGCAAACCGTAGGCGATGCGCCCGGATCAATCCCGCAGCGAAGGAACCCGAGCCTAGGCGAGGGCCGAACGTCAGGGTAAAGCCTTTTGGGTTACCTTTTCGGCGTTTGGAAAAGGTGACTCGCCGTAAGGGCGAAACCCTAAGAAGCCGTTACCGCAGCAACGGATCTGCCCCCCACCCAATTGACTCAAATCCCCCCTCATGATCTCCTACACAACTTGTTACGGGTGCCCTTCACAGGGTGAAACGGGAAACCGGTGAATCATGTGCTTTACTCTTAAGCCATGTCAGTCCGGTGCTGCCCCCGCAACGGTAAGCGAGCGAAGCGTCAGATCCACTGTGCCAGCACGGCATGGGAAGGTGACGCTTGCAGGTCGGCCTGACGCCAACCCCTCGTGAGCCCGGAGACCGGCCCGCAACACACAGCACGCATTTGTGCGTCGCTGAACATAACAAACCCGCGGTGGGCGGGCGCTGTTCGAACCCCTGCGTGCCCGACTCGCAGGGGTTTTCATGCGCTCTATTCACCCGCTGACACTCCAGAGGGAAGCGCCATGTCGATCATCAGCAGCACCGGCAGCAACACAGACAAAATCGCCAGCAGCACCACACTGAGCCAACGTCTGACCGCCGCCATCTTCGCGTCGATTCTCGGCGCCAGCCTCGTCTATTTCGCCGGTTTCTCGCACATCGAAGCGGTCCATAACGCTGCCCACGATACCCGCCACAGCGCCGCGTTCCCGTGCCACTGAGACCTGCCGACATGATCAAGCGAATTGCACAAACCGCAGGTTTCACCGGCCTGCTGGCCGCCCTGCTCCTCACGCTGCTGCAAAGTTTCTGGGTCTCGCCGCTGATTCTGCAGGCGGAAACTTTCGAGAAAGCCGAGCCTGTGGCTGAAGTCCACGAACACGCCGCCGGCGCCGCCGCACACACCCACGATGCCGAAGCCTGGGAGCCGGAAAACGGCTGGCAGCGCGTCGTCTCGACCACTGGCGGCAATCTGGTGGTGGCCGTGGGTTTTGCCCTGATGCTCGCCGGTCTCTACACCCTGCGCGCGCCGACCAAGACATCGCAAGGTCTGCTCTGGGGCCTGGCCGGTTACGCCACTTTCGTATTGGCGCCGACGCTGGGCTTGCCGCCTGAACTGCCTGGCACCGCTGCGGCTGATCTGGCTTCGCGGCAGATCTGGTGGATCAGCACCGCCGCCTCTACCGCTGCCGGTCTGGCGCTGATCGCGTTCAGCCGTCACTGGCTGATGAAAATCCTCGGCGTGGCGATTCTCGCCGTGCCGCATGTGATCGGTGCACCACAACCGGAAGTGCATTCGATGCTGGCTCCGGAAGCCCTCGAAGCCCAGTTCAAAATCGCTTCGCAGCTGACCAACGTCGCGTTCTGGCTGGCCTTGGGCCTGATTAGCGCCTGGCTGTTCCGCCGCAAAAGCGATGGTCAATACCACGCATGAGCAATGACAGCGCAGCGCCGACCTTTGTGGTCGGCCTGGGCTGCCAGCGCGGCTGCCCCGCCAGCACGCTGCGTGCGTTATTCGATCAAGCCTTGCAGGCTCATCGCATCGACCTTGTGGCGGTCAAGGCGTTGGCCAGCATCGACTTGAAGCGCGACGAGCCCGGTTTACAGGAGCTCGCCGCGCAACTGGCGCTGCCCCTGCTGTATTTCAGCAGTGAAGAACTGGCCAGATATCAGCAGCGACTGAGCCACCATTCGCAGATCGCCTACGAGCGCACGGGTTGCTACGGCGTGGCGGAAAGTGCGGCGCTGGCCCTCGCCGAGCAACTGATTCAGGCACCGGCAAAACTGCTGATTTCCCGACAAAAATACGCGCAAGCAACGTTGGCATTGGCCGGCGCTGCATAAAATCCCGATAATCCCCGCCATCGATCATGAGCAATCTTCATCTGAAGCGTTGCCGCGCCTCTTTTCCAAAGGATTCAACGATGACCGTTTACTTCATCGGCGCCGGCCCCGGCGACCCGGAATTGATCACCGTCAAAGGCCAGCGACTCATCCGCAGTTGTCCGGTCATCATCTACGCAGGTTCGCTGGTGCCGGCGCCTGTGATTGACGGTCATCAGGCTGAAACCGTGGTCAACAGCGCTGAATTGCATCTGGAACAGATCATTGACCTGATCAAGACCGCACATGCCAAAGGCCAGGATGTGGCGCGGGTGCATTCGGGGGATCCAAGCCTGTATGGCGCAATTGGCGAGCAGATTCGCTGCTTGCGAGAGCTGGATATTCCATTTGAAATCGTGCCCGGCGTCACCGCAACAGCGGCGTGTGCGGCGCTACTGGGCGCCGAACTGACCCTGCCGGATGTCTCGCAGAGCGTCATTCTGACCCGATACGCTGACAAGACCGCGATGCCGGCGGGTGAAGAATTGGGCAGCCTGGCCCAACATGGCGCGACCATGGCGATTCATCTGGGGGTCAATCATCTGGAGAAGATTCTGGCGGAGCTGTTGCCGCATTACGGTGCGGATTGCCCGATTGCAGTGATTCATCGGGCGACATGGCCGGATCAGGATTGGGTGGTGGGGACGATTGAGGACATTGCCGGGAAGGTCGCGGCCAAAGGGTTTCGGCGCACGGCGTTGATTCTGGTTGGGCGGGTGTTGGGGAGTGAGGTGTTTAGCGAGTCATCGCTGTATCGCGCGGGGCATGCTCACCTTTACAGACCGTGAATCAAATGACTTTTGTGGCTGGATACAAAACCTGTGGTGAGGGGATTTATCCCCGACGGGTTGCGAAGCAGCCCCAAAAAAGGAACTGCTGCGCAGTTCATCGGGGATAAATCCCCTCGCCACAAAGTAGCCAGACAATTATTACTCTGGCACATGAAAAAACAGGCATAAAAAAACGGCGCTCACGGGGCGCCGTTTTTCATGTCTGCAGCGAACACCTTAGTAGTAGGCGTTTTCTTTCTGCGTATGGTCGGTCACGTCGCGAACACCCTTGAGCTCGGGAATACGCTCAAGCAGCGTGCGCTCGATGCCTTCCTTCAGAGTCACGTCGGCCTGGCCGCAGCCCTGGCAACCACCACCGAATTGCAACACGGCGATGCCGTCTTCAACCACATCGATCAGGCTGACCTGACCGCCGTGGCTGGCCAGCCCCGGGTTGATTTCGGTTTGCAGGTAGTAGTTGATGCGCTCGTTGACCGGGCTGTCGGCGTTGACCATCGGCACTTTGGCGTTTGGCGCCTTGATGGTCAGCTGGCCGCCCATGCGGTCGGTGGCGTAATCGACAACGGCGTCGTCGAGAAACGCTTCGCTGAACGAATCGATATACGCGGTGAAGCTTTTCAGCCCCAGCGCCGTATCTTCGGGTTTTTCTTCGCCCGGCTTGCAGTAGGCAATGCAGGTTTCGGCGTACTGGGTGCCAGGCTGGGTGATGAAGACGCGGATACCGATGCCCGGGGTGTTCTGCTTGGACAGCAGATCAGCCAGGTAATCGTGGGCGGCGTCGGTGATGGTAATAGCGGTCATGGAAACTCCTCGCAGGCTTGGGCGCAGTTTACGCCAATCGTTGCGCCGGACAAAGTCCTAGTATTTTTGTCGGGAAAGATTCTCGACAGGCTCGCCCAGCGGTTCGCGATCAATTCGCGCTTTAAGCCACCGATAGCTGCGTTTTTCCACCCATTCGTAGCTCAACCACGAGCCCAAGCCAATGGCCAGCGCGCAAACGACAAACATCAGATACGGGTTGATGCCGTAGCGCCGCGCGAGAAAACCACCCGCTGACAACACAAGAACGTGCATCAAATACACCGAATAGGAGCAATCGCCGAGTAGCATGAGCACACGGCTGCGCTCGACATAACGCTCCAGCGCCATGCACGACATGACCAAAATTGCGCTCGGCACACCCCAGTTGAGCAACCTCGGCGCCGGCGTCAAATGGTAAATCGCCAGCAACGCCACGACGATTCCCGTCAACGGTAGCCACAGCCCGCCGCCAATCCAGCCACGTCGATAGAGCATGCCGATACCAATCCCCAGCAAGAACTCATAAACGATGTCCGAGCGGTAGAACTCGCTGATCCAGCCAAACCCGGTCCACGCCTGACACACCGCGAACAGCAGCGCTGCAACCACCAGCAGGCGCACCTGCAAACGAAACAATAGTGCCCAGGCAAACAGCACGTAGAAAAGCATTTCGTAATTGAGTGTCCAGCCGACATTCAGGGTCGGATAGATTCCGTATCCGCCGGGGTTCTGCGTCGGAATGAACAACAGCGACAGCAGCAGATGGCTCCAGTCCAGCATTTGATCGGGCAACAGTGGCTGGGCAAAAACCACCAGCAACGCCATCAGCAGCGTGTACAGCCAATACGCCGGGACGATGCGAAACAATCGATACAGCAGGAATTGCCCCGGCCGCAGGCTTTTGTCTTCGGTGGAAAGAAAAATTACCAGACCACTGATGACGAAGAAAATGTCGACGCCCACCGCGCCCTTGTCGATGAACCACTGGCCCACCGGGCCTCGGGCTTCGAAGTCGAAAAAAATCTGCATGAAGTGATGGCAGACCACCGTCCACGCGGCGAGCGCACGCAGGGCCTGCACTGAAATCAACATTACTCACTCCTGACCCAGTCTCTCAAAGCACCGCCGATCCCTTGTAGGAGTGAGCCTGCTCGCGATGGCGGTGGCAACCTCAACATCTCTAGTGCCTGATACTCCGCTATCGCGAGCAGGCTCACTCCTACAGGGGTTTTGCGGTGTTACTGAAGGTTGGGACAGCAGGCCGGCAGCAAACGATCAAAGATTCTCGTAGCGGTTCATGTCCAGCACGCCCTCTTCCACCGAATCGGTTTCGTGCAGGTACTGACTCAGATCGTGGAAATAGAACCAGAATTGCGGGTGACTGCGGCGGATGCCCCAGCGTTCGACGATTTTTTCGAAACGATTGGCATCCTTGGCGTTTTCCATCGCATCGACAAACGCCGGCACCTGATCGGCCGGGATGTTGAAGATGAAGTTCGGATAGCTGCTAAGCACACCCGGATAAATGGTCAGCGTGTCCAGCCCCGGCTGATAACGCAGCGACTCTCCGAGCAAAAATGCCACGTTGCTATGGGCACGATTGCGCAGCAGGCTGTAGACCTCGCGTTTGCCGCTGGCGGTTTCGATGCGCAACATCGTTGCTTCCGGCAATTGATCGATGACTTTCAGGCCAGCCGCCGGACGTGAGGTCAGGCGACTAAGAGCCTGTTCGGCATTCTGCAGCGCTGGATCAATGTTCGGCCGCGAGCAATAGGCGCCGTCACAGCGGTTGATCGGATCGGGCCGCGCATTGAGGTCGCCATAACGCGCCAGCAACTGCATGGCGAAGTCGTATTTCGGGTCTTTCTCGTCGAGCTTCAGAGCGGTCGGCTTGTCGTCGTCGATGGCTTCATAGTCGAGCCACATCTTGAATTGGCCGCTGCTCTGGTACCAATCGTCGAGGTAGTCCTCGCGGGAATCGGCCGGCATCAGGCGCAGGAAGTTCTGTTCGGCGCCGTTGCGGATCAGGTCGAAATACAGGCGGGTTTGCGCCTGATGCGAGACGTTACCGAACACATCGAAGTTGACCGCCAACTGGTAATACGTGCGCTCCAGCAACGGATAGTCAAACAGCCACATTGTCTGCGGCACTTCACCGATCAGGCCTTTGGTCACCGAGGCGCTGTCGAAGTGACGGAAAATGCTCAGCAGCGCGTTGTCGTTGCCGGCCCACAATGTCGACCAGCTCGGTGCCGGTTGATCGGCGTAGCTGTCGCGGCGCAGCGCCTCGTATTCGTTACGTTTGTCGCGATAGTTGTGCCACAGACTCAGGACGCTGCCGACATCGTCGTTCTGCCCGGGCATGGCCAACAGCGGCGTAGCCTGCCCGCGATAGTTGGGGTCGGTGATGTACAGGTCATGTTCAGGGGCCTGGAACAGCGCCCAGAAGTTGTCGCGAATCACGTCTGTGGCGATCTGCCCACGGCAGACCGGGCCGCGAATAAAGGTACGCACGAAGTATTCGGCGTTATCGAGCATGAACTGATAGCGCGCCTGCGCCGGAATGGCTTCGAACGTGGCAAACGGGTTGGCGCGGCTCTGCGGGCCGTAGCCAGGCAACGCGCTGACCTGCCAGTTGCCGTTGTAAAACAGGCTCTTGACCCGCGCCATCTTCGCCGCGCTGAGCGGATAAGTGATGTGGGTTTTATGCACGATCACCCCTTGCACCGGCCATAAGCGGTAGTAAACCTGAGTGCCCGGATCATCGTTGGGGCGGCGGGTGGCGATCAGGTCGATCGGCTGGCCCGTCGGCGTGCGCGAGCGCACCCACTGGAAGTAATGCCCCGGTTCGCCATCCTTGAAATAGATGTGCGCCAGAAACAAGTGCTCGAACAACCAGCGCCCGACCAGGCTCTGGCGAGCGCCCGGCGCATTGAGCAGGTTTTCCCACTGGACTATCTGCAAGGCTTCCTTTGCGCTCGGCGCCAGCCCTTGCTCGTCAATTGGCGCACCGGACGCCAGCCAGCGCTGCAACGTCTTGTACTGCTGATCGGTGAGCCCGGTCACCGCCAACGGCATGCCTTCCTTCGGATGCGCGCCGGCATAACCCTCGAATTCGGCGGGCATCGCGCACATGTTCTCGCGATTCAGGCCGAGCACGATGTCTTCGGGAAGTTTGGCATTCGGCGTCAACGGGGTTTTGTGCCCCAGCTCCAGCATGCGCGCCATCAACGCGGCCTGACTGCCCTGGGCATCGAGCACCGAATAGAAGCCCTTCTGCTGCCAGGCACGTTTGCCGAAGGCGTCGTAGAACAGGCGTGTGGTCGGTGCCGCTTGCGTGCGTTCGCCATCATAGACCGGCATTTTGCTGGCACCACGTCCGGCGCCTTCGCCACTGCCCAGATTGAGCTGACAGGCAGAGTCGTAGCACGCATGGCAGGCCACGCATTTCTCGGTGAAGATCGGCTGGATATCGCGGGTGTAGGAGATCTTGGGTTCCTGCGCAGCGGCGCCCCAGCTGAGACACAACAACAAAATGCTGACGACGCGGTACGACATGCCCTTGATCCCGATCCTGTAAAAAAACGCCGCGATTCTACAGTATGACGCCCGTACCAACATGAGCGATATTCATGCAAAACCTTCACATGCTCTAAATCGGCACAGGTTTGCTATGATCCCGCTCCTTCGTAATGGTCTTTCCGAGTAGTCCAAATGTCCGATCGCAGCGTCCGCCTTCAAGCTCTCAAGCAAGCCCTCAAAGAGCGCATCCTGATACTCGACGGCGGTATGGGCACGATGATCCAGAGCTACAAGCTCGAAGAGCAGGATTATCGCGGCAAACGCTTCGCGGACTGGCCGAGTGACGTCAAAGGCAACAACGACCTGCTGGTGATCACCCGTCCGGACGTGATCGGCGGCATCGAGAAAGCCTACCTGGATGCCGGCGCCGACATCCTCGAAACCAACACCTTCAACGCCACGCGCATTTCCATGGCCGACTACGGCATGGAAGAGCTGGCGTACGAGTTAAACGTAGAAGGCGCACGCCTGGCGCGCAAGGTCGCCGACGCCAAGACCGCCGAGAACCCTAACAAGCCACGCTTCGTTGCCGGCGTGCTCGGCCCGACCAGCCGCACCTGCTCGCTGTCGCCTGACGTCAACAACCCTGGCTATCGCAACGTCACCTTTGATGAGCTGGTGGAGAACTACACCGAAGCCACCAAAGGTCTGATCGAGGGCGGCGCCGACCTGATCCTGATCGAAACCATTTTCGACACCCTTAACGCCAAAGCGGCGATCTTCGCCGTGCAAGGTGTGTTCGAAGAGCTGCACATCGAACTGCCGATCATGATTTCCGGGACCATCACCGACGCCTCCGGCCGTACCCTGTCGGGCCAGACCACCGAAGCGTTCTGGAACTCGGTGGCGCACGCCAAGCCAATCTCGGTCGGCCTCAACTGCGCACTCGGCGCCAGCGAATTGCGTCCGTACCTGGAAGAGCTGTCGAACAAGGCCAGCACCCATGTGTCCGCGCACCCGAACGCCGGCCTGCCGAACGAGTTCGGCGAGTACGACGAACTGCCGTCGGAAACCGCCAAAGTCATCGAAGAATTCGCCCAGAGCGGTTTCCTCAATATAGTCGGCGGCTGCTGCGGCACCACGCCGGGGCATATCGAAGCCATCGCCAAAGCCGTGGCCGGTTACGCGCCACGGCAGATTCCGGACATTCCCAAGGCCTGCCGTCTCTCGGGTCTGGAGCCGTTCACCATTGATCGCAGCTCGCTGTTCGTCAACGTCGGCGAGCGCACCAACATCACCGGTTCCGCCAAGTTCGCCCGTCTGATCCGTGAAGACAACTACACCGAAGCGCTGGAAGTCGCCCTGCAGCAGGTCGAGGCCGGCGCGCAGGTGATCGACATCAACATGGACGAAGGCATGCTCGATTCGAAGAAGGCCATGGTGACCTTCCTCAATCTGATCGCCGGTGAACCGGACATCTCGCGCGTACCGATCATGATCGACTCGTCGAAATGGGAAGTGATCGAAGCCGGCCTCAAGTGCATTCAGGGCAAGGGCATCGTCAACTCGATCAGCATGAAAGAAGGCGTCGAGCAGTTCATCCATCACGCCAAACTGTGCAAGCGCTACGGTGCTGCGGTGGTGGTGATGGCGTTCGACGAAGCCGGTCAGGCCGACACCGAAGCGCGCAAGAAAGAAATCTGCAAACGCTCCTACGACATTCTGGTCAACGAAGTCGGCTTCCCGCCGGAAGACATCATCTTCGACCCGAACATCTTCGCCGTCGCCACCGGTATCGAAGAGCACAACAACTACGCTGTGGACTTCATCAATGCCTGTGCCTACATCCGCGACGAACTGCCGTATGCGCTGACTTCCGGCGGCGTGTCCAACGTGTCGTTCTCGTTCCGTGGCAACAACCCGGTGCGTGAAGCGATCCACTCGGTGTTCCTGCTGTACGCGATCCGCGCCGGCCTGACCATGGGCATCGTCAACGCCGGTCAACTGGAGATCTACGACCAGATCCCGCAGGAACTGCGCGACGCTGTCGAAGACGTGATCCTCAACCGCACGCCGGAAGGCACCGACGCCCTCCTAGCCATCGCCGACAAGTACAAGGGCGACGGCAGCGTCAAGGAAGCCGAGACCGAAGAGTGGCGCAGCTGGGAGGTCAACAAGCGCCTGGAACATGCGCTGGTCAAAGGCATCACCACGCACATCGTCGAAGACACCGAAGAGTCGCGCCAATCGTTCTCCCGCCCGATCGAAGTGATCGAAGGCCCGCTGATGTCCGGCATGAACATCGTCGGCGACCTGTTCGGCGCCGGTAAAATGTTCCTGCCGCAGGTGGTGAAATCCGCCCGCGTAATGAAGCAGGCCGTCGCGCATCTGATCCCGTTCATCGAACTGGAAAAAGGCGACAAGCCGGAAGCCAAGGGCAAGATCCTCATGGCCACGGTGAAGGGCGACGTGCACGACATCGGCAAGAACATCGTCGGCGTGGTGCTGGGCTGTAACGGCTACGACATCGTCGACCTTGGCGTGATGGTTCCGGCAGAAAAGATCCTGCAAGTGGCCAAGGAGCAGAAGTGCGACATCATCGGCCTGTCCGGCCTGATCACGCCGTCGCTGGATGAGATGGTCCATGTGGCTCGCGAGATGCAACGTCAGGACTTCCATCTGCCGCTGATGATCGGTGGCGCGACCACCTCCAAGGCGCACACGGCGGTGAAGATCGAACCCAAGTACAGCAACGACGCGGTGGTCTACGTGACCGACGCCTCGCGTGCGGTCGGCGTGGCAACCCAGTTGCTGTCGAAAGAGTTGAAGGCCGGTTTCGTCGAGAAAACCCGCCTGGAATACGTCGACGTGCGTGAGCGCACCGCCAACCGCAGCGCGCGTACCGAACGTTTGAGCTACGCCGCTGCCGTTGCCAAGAAGCCACAGTTCGACTGGGCCAGCTACGAGCCGGTCAAACCAACCTTCACCGGCAGCAAGGTGCTGGACAACATCGACCTCAAGGTGCTGGCCGAGTACATCGACTGGACACCGTTCTTCATCTCCTGGGATCTGGCCGGCAAGTTCCCGCGTATTCTCGACGACGAAGTGGTCGGTGAAGCCGCCACTGCGCTGTACAAGGACGCGCAGGAAATGCTCGCCAAGCTGATCGACGAGAAGCTGATCAGCGCCCGCGCCGTGTTCGGTTTCTGGCCGGCCAATCAGGTGCATGACGACGACATCGAGCTGTATGGCGATGACGGCAAGCCAATGGCCAAGCTGCATCACCTGCGTCAGCAGATCATCAAGACCGACGGCAAACCGAACTTCTCCCTCGCCGACTTTGTTGCGCCGAAGGACAGCGAAGTGACCGACTACGTCGGTGGTTTCATCACCACCGCTGGCATCGGCGCCGAAGAAGTCGCCAAGGCTTATCAGGACGCTGGCGACGATTACAACTCAATCATGGTCAAGGCCCTCGCCGACCGTTTGGCAGAGGCTTGCGCCGAGTGGCTGCACCAGCAGGTGCGTAAAGAACACTGGGGTTACGCCAAGGACGAAGTGCTCGACAACGACGCGCTGATCAAAGAGCAATACAGCGGCATCCGCCCTGCCCCGGGTTATCCGGCCTGCCCGGATCACACCGAGAAGGCTGCGCTGTTTGCCTTGCTCGACCCGCAAGCCGAAGAAATGCGTGCCGGCCGCAGCGGTGTGTTCCTCACCGAACACTACGCGATGTTCCCGGCGGCAGCGGTCAGCGGCTGGTACTTCGCTCACCCGCAAGCGCAGTACTTCGCAGTCGGCAAGATCGACAAGGACCAGGTGCAAAGCTACACCTCGCGTAAAGGTCAGGAGCTGAGCGTGACCGAACGCTGGCTGGCACCGAACCTCGGTTACGATAACTGAGACCCGGCTCGGGCATGAGCGCAGCGTGCGCCCATGCCCGGTCATTCACCCCCTCATTGGCGATGTGACGGGCCCGGTTGTGGTGAGGACGGGCCAGGCAGCTCCGCCCCCTCTGTCGGGACCAGCGCCCGCATCTCCAGGCGAGACAGCTCCAGCAGATTGCCGGTGCTGGCAGCAGCCAACTCGACCTCCAGTTTGTGCAACGCCTTCGTGTATTGCTCCAGCGCGGGCCCTTCGGTTCTGTCGGGATGCGCCTCCTCGACCTCCCCCAGGCGTGTGGAAGCGTTACGCTCAACAACTTCAAATGCGTCGGGATGGCGCTCGCGCAGATAACGCACCCAGTAATCACGCGAAATCAGATCGTTGATAAACACATCGCCGGCCTCATCGGCGAGCACTGACGCGCGTGCGCTGGCGAGTTGTTGGCCGCGAATGGGTCGGCCGTACATCATGTGCTCGGGTTGCCCCGGCAACTCCAGCCCATCGGGCCAACCCGAGGTCATGCCGATACGATATTCCAGACGCACTTCTGCCCTGTCCTGTCCGCGCCCGGCGCGCTCTGCCAGACGGTCGACCCGGCCCAGGCGAAACAGTCGGCGCGACAGATCAAGCAAGGCGCGGCCACGCTGTTCCGGGCGCTGGCGCGGTATATCGCGCAACGTGTTGTATTCATAGACCCGGCTTTCCAGTTCGCTGAATGACAGGATGCGTCCGTCGGCACAAGCGCCGTGGGTCTCGGCATTGATGAACAGCAGTTGCCGAAGTTCGGTGTTTTCCGTGGCGGCCTGGATGACACGCCATACGCGGTGAGTCAGGTCAGCGCGCGACAATCGGAAATCACTGGTATCGCGCAGCGTCGTCAGCAAGTGAAAAAAGGCCTGGCGATTGTCTTCCTGGGCGAGTTGCATCCAGAGGGTAGTTCTGCTGGATCGCACATCAGCCCGGGTATCCACGAGCCAGGGCTGCAAGGCTGAATCGGACACCTCAAACGAGGGATTGAGCAGGGTTTCGATGGGCTCGACATTGGCATGAGTATCGTCGCCGCCGTCGCTGCCTCCATCGCTGTCGCCCGCTGAATCGATGTCAGATTCGAAATCACTGTCCGAGTCGCTCACGATCGCGCGGATGCGCAAATCGAGTTCCTCAGGCGAGATGCCCATCACCGCAACGTCGCCGTGCCGAGCGCTGTAATTGCGCATTTGCTCAAGGCTTATGAGCGACAACTGATAGGTGTCGGTGAGCTGCGTGCCGCCAACCAGTGATTCATGAGTGCCGTCCATCAGGCGCTCCGGAATAACCCTGAAATCGTTGCCACTGAGGTTCAAGGTCCGCAAGTTCAGCGCCTCCAGCAGCCCTTCCGGCCACTGCACCAGACCGTTGTAAGCCAGATTCAGGGTCTCGATGCGGCTGAAGCTGCGGGCATCGAATTGATTGATATGGTTATGACTCATATCCAGCCAGCGCAATTGATCACGCCCGGGCAGCCGGTACAACGATTGCGCGTCCAAAAACTGATTGCCGTTGAGCTCCAGGCGTTGCAGCCGACCCATGCTGTGCACCGCCTCCGGCAGCGCGCTCAGTTCATTGCCATTGAGCACCAACGTGTCCAGCTGCGCGAAGGCACGCAAAAAGCCATTGGAACCCTGCGCGGTGATTCGCGAGCCCGTCAGATTCAGTGTTCGTACATGGGTGAATTCAGCTGTCAGTGACGGTAGATCGCCGGTCCGCGGCCCCATCAGGTTGAGCACTTGCCCGGCGTCCGGAGTCAGCGCCGTGAGCCCGTCCTGCCAGCATTCGCGAATGCTCAGGGCCGCGAATCCACGTCCATCGGCGCTGACCACCGCATGGGTCGAATGGGTTTCGCGGGTAAATATCCAGCCATTGAGTTGACGCGTCAGTGACTCGCTGGTCTGCTGCCATTCGTCGAGACGGTTGCTGATCTGGCCGTCGCTCATGCCCGCGCTGCGCAGTCGCGAAATGCATTGTTCGGCCTCCGCTGGCGAAATGACCTGATTCAGATTCTGCAGACGTTCCGCCAACCCTGAGGCCTGTGCGCCGGTACTCGCCCTTCGGGGCAACGGCAACAGATACTCGGCGATGGACCTGGCCGTCTCAATCGGAGGAAAGTCTGCTGGCACCGGCTCCAGCGCAAACCGCTGCAGCGTCCCCACGGGCAAACCTCTGACGTTTTCAACGCGCAGCTGCGCCTCGCTCAGCGCCGTTTGGCCGGCGGGACTGAGTGTATTCCCTGTCAGGTTAATCTTGAGCAGCGCGTGGTTGTCGGCCAGAAACGATGGCGGCAGCGAATCGATGGCATTGTCGCGCAGGTCGGCCCACTCAAGCTGCGGCAAATGCTCGGCGCCGGCGGGCCAGGCCTGAAGTTCAGTGGCGCGCAGATTCAGCGCCTTGAGGCGTGTCATTGCGGTGACGTCCAGCACCGTCAGCGGATTCTGGCTGGCATTCAGGAACTCAAGACTGGACAAGTGGCTGAACTGGCTCTGTACGTGCGGCGTGACGGCAATGCGGTTTTGCGAGATATCAAGACGGCTCAATTGCGGCAAGTCGCCTGGCGCGAAAGGCAGTTCGCTGAAGCCATTGCCACTGATTTCCAGGGTCTGCGTGCCAGCGAATGCCCGAATGAAATTGCCCACCTGCTCGACCGGCGCATCCAGCCAGCCCAGCCGTAGCGTCGTTACATCGGAAAAAATTCCCGCCGGCAACGGCGGCAGCTCGCTGAGCTTTTCATAGCCCAGCAGTTGCGACATCTGCGCACCCGATGCGGGCAGTTCGAACAGGGTGACTTTGTCATTCAAGCCATAGCGGGCACGCACGGCGACGCGCCAGTGGTTCTCCAGTGCCCGCAGTACGCTGGCGTTGGGTTCTTGGGTCCAGCGCAACACGCGCTGTGCCGTGCGCAGTTCTGCCGAAGTGCCGGGCTGATAGAACTGGCGAAAGATCCCGGCGTGTTCGGCACGCAACGCTTCTATAGCGGCGAGCCTCGTCGCGGGCGTCTCCCAGAGCGTAAGAATCCGCTCAGGCAAGGGGTTGATCAGTCCGGCCTCACCGGTCAAAAAACCCAACTCTCCGTAGCAGAAGCCGCGCACCATCAGCGGCAGGTCAACCAGATGCCCCAACGGCCCGGAGTAACTCCTGACGTACTCGTACGCGGGTTTGAAAGCATCATGGGTGAACTTCGACCAATCCAGCGACAGTCCCGCCCAGAGTTTTTCATGTCCGTTGTAGAGTGCCTGCGGAATGACATTGATCGAGGTGTTGGTCAGGTCCAGACGCTCCAGTTGTGGGAGTTGCTGCGCATAGGCAGGCCACTGCGTCATGGCCGGCGCATCGATCGTGAGGGTCTTCAATTGCGTGAGCGGCGCCAGATCAAGGTTGTGCACGGCGGTGGGATCGACTCCGTCGCACTCAATGTGCAACGCCTCAAGGGACGTAAGTCCCTGTAGTCGTGTCGGGAAATCGCCGGCCAGCTTGTACGCATGGGATCTGAATCGCAGGCTCTTCAACGAGTGCATCGCGCTGACCGAGCGCGGCACGGTCGTCAGCGGCTGTGCACCGGCCGTGTAGGTGTCGAGAAAGTTGCCGCGTTCGCCCAGCGAGAGTTTTTCCACGTTGGCAAAGTGCGCCAGAAAATCCTCGGCATTGGCATCCGTCAGCCCGCGCCCGCCCACGGACAACTCGCGTACATGGCTGAAATCGGTGGTCAACCTCGGCAGCGGTTCGAGACTGCTGATCTCCAAACGATCCGCACCGGGTACTTCCGCTGACAACGGCGCCCGTCGCCAACTGTCCTTGAGCGCTTGCGCAGTCAGGCTCTTGCGCTCATACGTGGCCTGCCCATCGGAGCCTGCCGGCACACCGCGAAGCGGACGCTCCGGTGCGGGCCCCAGCCATCGTTCAAGCGAGGTATTCAGCGCATCCCACTCGCGCTGGCGGTTCTGCAACAGGTTGAAAATGTCCTTGTCGGTTTTGCCGGTTTGCAACTGCCGGAGGATGAAGCCGTTGGCCTGCTGATCGGTCAGTTGCGGATACACATCGCGCACGCGCACGGTCAAGTGCGGATTCATGCCCGGGCCACGACCACTGGCGTAGTAGCCCAACAGCTTTTCGTTGACCCGTGTTGGCGGTTTGAACCAGGCGGCCTGCGGCTCCAGCAGGGTCACTGCCTCACTGCGATGCTGATCAGCATGCTCGATAATGCTGCGGCGTAACTCGGCACTCTGGCTGACCTCAGGCACCCAGAGACTGCGACGGGCGTCATCGGGCAAGGCGTGCATGATCGAAGCATAGAAATTGTCGCCGACGTCTGGCTGGCTGTTAAGGGCTTCTCCTCGCTCATCGAAGGCCTGAAAACGCTGGCCCTTTTTGATCAGGTATTTTTTGTCGCGGGCGCTCTCGCTGCCAACGCTGTCGAGCAACGCGCCGCGTTCGTTGCCCTGGCGAACTTCGAGGCGAACGGTGTCAGGCCAGCCCCGCAGGTTCTGCAGGGTGTTCAACGCCAGGCGCCGGCTATCGGCAGTGGCGATATTTTCACTGCGCAGTCCCGCGTAAGCGCGGGTCTGACGTCCCTGTTGCACAAACCAGCGCGCCTCCTCGACCAGACGCAACGGCATGCCTCGGTTCGCGTTAATCCGTTCAATCTCGTCAGGCCTGGCGTGCGCAAGGACCTCCTCGGCCGCGGCATCGCTGAGCCCCGGACAGATTTTTTGCAAAAACCTGACACGCGTGTCGACCGGCGAAGCCCCGCGATAAATACTGTCGAAAATCGCTGGCTGGCGGGCCCGGGCGTAATCGGCAATCTGCTGACTGAACTCATTGGGACGAGCCTGTGGTACGCGTGCGCCGCCCTCACCGAGCAGTCGGTTGATTTCAGGCTCATCCATTTGGGCGAGAATGCGTGCCGTCAGATCGCCACGCAGAACGTCGGCCCGACTCACCTTGATCGGCGCCCTGACGAGCGCACCGCGCCCCTGACGCTTGGCACCATAGGTGACCGATTCGCCGGTCAGGCGGTCCTCATTGAAGATCTGCAACTCACGATTGGCCGGCCAGCGCGGCATTTCCGTCACCAGCGGCAATGCGTGCAGGTACAGCGGGTCAACCGCTTGGTTGCCGCGTAGTTGCGCTATGACCCGTGCCGAATCCGTATCGGCCTTGAACAGACGCATGGCGTCCTGCAACTCGGGTGGCGGCGCCGCGTTATCCAGATGCATTTTGCGCAGCGCGCTATCGCTGACCCCGCTGACATCGGCAACCCTGAGCAACTGCGCGTCGGAGAACCCTTCGGTGGCATGCCCCATGCGCCGCAACAAGGTCAACCGGTCCCATTGCAGAGGACGCTCCAGCGTATGCCGCCAGGCACCTCGGCCATTGTGTTCAAGCACGGGCTGGTAAGCCTCCGGATCAGAGGGATGGCGGATGCGCCATTTGCCCAGTGATTCATCGAAGAACTGTTGGTAGGCCTGACCGCCCTGGCGAAAATAGGCGTTTGCGTCGAGCAGATGCTGCCCGGACAGATTCGCACCGGTGCTGGCCTCCAGGGCCACCGGCGAAGCATAAGCACGCAGATCCGCTTTCCACAGCCGGGTTTTGCCATTGGGCAATGTCACTGGGTGCAGATCTTCCAGCACTGCGGGTGCTTTGGCCGCCTGAAACTTGCGTACCCCGGCACCCACCCCGGCCATCAGCGCAATCTGCACGAGGTTTTCAGCCACATCCACCAGATGATCCTTGGCCGCCCGGCGATCACCCTCTCCCCACTCGACCGCACCCTCAAGGGTTTCGTACAACAACTGCCCGGCCATCACCACCATCATCACTTCGCCCAGCACCGGCACGAACATCGACACCAGGTTCAGGCCCAGCAGACCGATTTGCATCAGGTGGGCCAGTTTCGCCTCTCGGGCCTTGGCGTCGACCTCTTGGGTCGGCACCGCATGACTGCGCGCATCGGCCAGTACCTTGGCGCAATGTTGCTGGTAGAGGTATTCCCAAAGATCCTCGTTTTCCGCCCAGATGCCTCGCCCCTTGCGCATGAGTGTCGAGGGTGCGAGATACGGGTCCGGTGCCGGTTCCAGTTTCGCCGCAATCTCCGGTGGCAACTCCTTGATACGGGTGAATGCCGGGGTGGGCATTACCGCGTCGATAATCGTGCGCCAGGGCGAGCGCCACGGATCGCTCGGGGAGTCGGCGGCCTTCTGCGTGAACTGGCTGAAATAGTACGGACGCTGGTCGTAGGGAACGAACTGGCTGAAAAAGCGTTGGTGCGGCGTCGGCTCTGCGCCGGTCAGTGTGGCGCTTCTTGCGGTGAACTGGCGCTTGAACTCCTGCTTCATCTGCGAACCGCCGTAGCGCTTGAGCGGATGCTCGGGATCGTTGGGAACGTAGAGAATCACTTCGTCGCTGTAGCGATATTTTTCGCAGATCGAGAAGGCCACGCAGCCGGCCATGCGCTTTTTCATCAAGCCCAAGTCTTCGAACCAGACTTGCTTGTTGCCCATCCACGGATGCCTTTCGCCGTTGATCACCGAGACGATCATGCTGTAGTCCGCAGGTTCGATGTCTTTTTTCAGCAGCGCCAGTTCGGCGGCAGCGCGCATGGCTGCCTTCTGACTGGCGATGAACGGTTCGCGGAGTGCGGTGGGCGCCGTCGTGGCGTGCGGATAAAAGAAGCCCTTCAGGTACGCCTGGTATTGCTTGCCGATGTCCAGGCTGCGGCACAACGTCAGAAACTGGCTGACGCTCAGGTTGACCGCCACCGCTTCGTAAGTGCCCGGCAAAGTGGTTTGCACAACGAACCCGGAAGTCGCGTGATAGGCCCCCGGCTGGCATTCGTAAGCTTCGAAATTGTGCAGCGTGGCGTCGAGCATCGATAGTTTTAGCACTTCGAACGACGATACTTCGATCTCGAAAATGCTGATTTCCAAGGGGCGCCTCAGGCACAGCAAGGTCTTGTCGACATCCACTTGCAGCTGGAATTGGTCTTTAAGGGCCTTGATCAACAGAGGCCGGGCGAAGGCATCGACGTCCTGAAACGCCGCCATGCTTTTGTCCAGCCGGTTCTGCGCATCAAGACTGGCCACGAGGCTTGCATTCAACGCCTCGCGCTGGTCAGCCCGGGCGTTCCGATACCACAGTGGCAACGTTGTATGAATGTCCTTGAACGCCTGGCGTCTTTGCGCCGAAGCGTCGGTCAACCATTGCGGGATGGATTGTTCGAGGAAGTCACCGTGCAGGCTTTGGGTGGTCGCCGGCGGCACAGTTGGCGCAGTGGATGAGATTACGGTCATGGTCGCTCCTTTTTGGTGGAGCCAAGAGCAGACCATCTCGGGCACGGGCATCTGCGGTAGATAGATCTCGCGCGATGAGTGGATACCTGTCGACTGTATGGGCGTGCAGCGGCAGGCCATCCAGTGGCAAGTTGGCTATGCTCATCTGGACAACTGACGTTACGAGGGATTTATGGACGATCCAGTCGACAACAAACCGCCGAGCTTCTGGCAAATGCTGCACAGCGTGATGGCAGCCGCGTTCGGCGTGCAGAGCGGCAAGAACCGGGCAAGGGACTTCACCCATGGCAAGCCCAGCCATTTCGTGGTGCTGGGCATTCTGTTCACGGCGGTGTTCGCGCTGACGCTGTTTGCCATCGTCAAACTGGTGCTGCATTTAGCCGGGGTTTGACGATTTTCAGTGCATCAGGGTCTGCAAGGTGAACGGATAACGGTAAGAGGCCGGCCGGCCCTTGGCCGATAGTTTGCGAAAACTCACGCCGTAGTTCGGCGACTCGCCCATGGCGAGCATTTGACGGGCCTGCTTTTTGTCGATCAGTTGCAACAAGGGCAACTGCCGGTCACGCCCGCCGAACTGATTCAGATCGACGCCTTGCTGATAGTCGTGCACCTCCACCAATGCCCAGCCGCCAAGGGTGAAGTGCCCGCCCAACAACGCACTCAGACGCCCGTCGACCATCGCCTGCAACGCCGCCGGTGAGGTATTGACCGCGCTGAACAGCGCGTCTTTGCCCGGGACCCTGCCGGCCTCGGAAAACGCCTGCATCGCGCCGAACGCCATCTCATCATTGGCCGACCACACCAGCGACACCTTCGGATACCGGGCAAACAGCTGTTTGGCCTGTTCGTAGGCGCGTTGCTGTGTCCAGCCGCCGTAAACCAGTTGACGCAGGCGAACCTGCGGATGCTCGGCCAGGGCGCGCTGCATGCCATGTTCGCGCAACTGCGCCGACGGCGTGATCTTCAGACCGGAGAACGCCAGCATTTCAATCGGTTCATTCGCAGCCACGGGCGGGTGCAGACGAATCAGTTCCTTCATCATCAGATAACCACCCTCCTCGTCGTTCGGCACCAGACTGCCGATGCGGTCGGTACGCTCGCCGACCAGCGCCTGCTGATTCGGCGTCAGCGCGGCGTTGACGATGAACAGCTTTACGCCGCTGTTCTGCGCAAGCCGCAGGATCTGCGGCGCAACGTATTGCTCGTTGGCGAAAATCAGATAATCGGGCCGATCCGGCCCCTGCAATGCAAGACGGGCCTGGGCCAGGGTGAGTTCCGGCTGGCGCTGGGAATAGAGGATTTGCAGATCGATCCCCAAATCCCGGGCAGCCGCCTGCATGAATTGCGAATAACTGCGCCAAAAGGCTTCCTGCGTCGAGCCCGGGTTCAGAAACAGCACAGACTCTGCCCGCGTGCAGGTGGAAAACACCGCACCGAACAACAGAAAGCTGACGTGGAGAAACTTGAACATGAATCATCCGGGCCCAAGGAAAAATGGCCGCGCATTATAGCCATCCAATCACCGGCTATTGACGCCTGATCCCGTTTTTTGTCCGACAATCGTCGGGCGCGGGCCCGGATGGGTCGTTTACTGATGACTGACCCAGAATACCGCTGTCCCCACGACCAGAATGATCAGGAACAAAATGGCCCATGCATCAACGCTGCTATCGCTTTTCCTTGCCTTGGTCGGATTGCTCATTGCATCGCCTCTTATCGGTTTTATCGGTGATTGCAGAAAGACTCGTCCACAGTTAAGACGATGATTGTCCGCACGACAAATGTGGAATAGTTAATAACCGTTCTCGTTAGGCGATTTGGTTCTTTACATATACTCAAACATCACTTTTGCGCATAACTGCAAACGGGTATATTGCCCCGGCTCCGTTAGGGAGCGCGCGGCCGTGCGCGCAGAATTGCAGAGGCACCATCGGACTCCAGCAAGCGAAAACGCAGCGTTTTCCGAGTAGCCCAAAGCCTGAGAACAGGACTTATATGTACGTATACGACGAGTACGATCAGCGGATCATCGAGGACCGCGTCAAGCAGTTCCGTGATCAGACCCGACGCTATCTGGCAGGTGAGCTGAGCGAAGAAGAATTCCGCCCCCTGCGCCTGCAAAATGGCCTGTACATCCAGCGCTTTGCGCCGATGTTGCGTGTGGCGGTGCCTTACGGCCAGCTGACTTCGCGTCAGACGCGCATGATGGCCAGGATTGCCCGTGACTACGACAAGGGCTACGCCCACATCAGTACCCGGCAGAACGTGCAGTTCAACTGGCCGGCGGTGGAAGACATCCCGGACATTCTCGCTGAACTGGCCACCGTGCAGATGCACGCGATCCAGACCAGCGGCAACTGCCTGCGCAACGTCACCACCGACCAGTTCGCCGGTGTCGCCGCCGACGAAGTGATCGACCCGCGCCCATGGTGCGAAATCGTCCGCCAGTGGACCACCTTCCACCCGGAATTCGCCTACCTGCCGCGCAAATTCAAGATTGCCGTCAACGGTTCGACTGCTGACCGCGCCGCCATCGAAGTGCACGACATCGGTCTTGAACCCGTGCATAACGCAGCCGGCGAGCTGGGTTTCCGCGTGCTGGTTGGCGGTGGCCTCGGTCGTACGCCGGTGGTCGGCGCGTTCATCAACGAGTTCCTGCCATGGCAGGATCTGTTGAGCTACCTCGACGCCATCCTGCGGGTCTACAACCGCTACGGCCGTCGCGACAACAAATACAAGGCGCGGATCAAGATCCTCGTCAAAGCCCTCACGCCTGAAGTGTTCGCCCAGAAAGTCGATGCGGAAATGGAACACCTGCGCGGTGGCCAGACCACATTGACCGAAGCCGAACTGCACCGTGTGGCCAAACACTTCGTCGATCCGGACTACAAGGCGCTGGACAACCAGAGCGCCGAACTGGCCGCACTCGACAAGGAACACCCAGGTTTCGCCCGCTGGCGGTCCCGCAACACCCTGGCGCACAAGAAGCCGGGTTATGTAGCCGTGACCCTGTCGCTGAAGCCGACCGGCGTTGCCCCGGGCGACATCACCGACAAGCAGCTCGACGCCGTTGCCGATCTGGCCGACCGTTACAGCTTCGGTCAACTGCGCACCTCCCACGAACAGAACATCATTCTTGCCGATGTCGAGCAGGACAAGCTGTTCACCCTGTGGGGCGAGCTGCGTGAAGGCGGTTTTGCTACGCCGAACATTGGTCTGCTGACCGACATCATCTGCTGCCCTGGCGGTGATTTCTGCTCGCTGGCCAACGCCAAGTCGATCCCGATTGCCGAATCGATCCAGCGCCGTTTCGACGACCTCGATTACCTGTTCGACATCGGTGAGCTGGACCTGAACATCTCCGGTTGCATGAACGCCTGCGGTCACCACCATGTGGGCCACATCGGCATTCTCGGCGTGGACAAGAAAGGCGAAGAGTTCTATCAGGTCTCCCTCGGCGGCAGCGCCAGCCGTGACGCGAGCCTGGGCAAGATCCTCGGCCCGTCCTTCGCTCAGGAAGCCATGCCTGACGTCATTTCGAAGCTGATCGACGTGTACGTGGAACAACGTACCGAAGACGAGCGCTTCATCGACACCTATCAGCGTATTGGCATCGACCTCTTCAAGGAACGCGTCTATGCAGCGAATCATTAAGAACAACGAAGTCGTCGACGAAACCTGGCACTTGCTGCCCAAGGATTTCAACATCGACGAGATCAGCAACTGCGACGATCTGATCGTTCCGCTGCAACTGTGGCGCGAACACAGCCGTATGCTCAAGGCTCGCGATGGCGGCCTGGGCATATGGCTGGACGCCGACGAAGAAGCCGAGGAAATCGGCGACGACGTCGCCGAGTTCCAGGTCATTGCCTTGAACTTCCCGGCCTTCACCGACGGCCGTAACTACTCCAACGCACGCCTTTTGCGCGACCGATACGGTTTCAAAGGTGAGCTGCGAGCCATCGGCGACGTGCTGCGCGACCAGTTGTTCTACATGCACCGCTGCGGCTTCGACGCCTTTGCCGTGCGTGCGGACAAAGACCCTTACGAAGCCCTGGAAGGTCTCAAGGATTTCTCGGTGACCTATCAGGCCGCCACTGACGAACCGCTGCCGCTGTTCCGTCGTCGTTGATAATCAAGCCTTGAACCCGTGTCGACGGGCTCAAGGCTTGTCACTTCCCTCCCTCTTCACTTGATCATTCGCCTGTCACGGGAAATGGCCTGCCCATGGCTGCCCAGTCCCTGAACAACTTCGCGCGGTTTTCCAGAACCTGAAAGAGCGCCATGGGGTTGTCTGCATCATCCGCAGCGGCTTCGACGTTTTGACTCAATCGACGCCAGAGATCGGGTGATGCATCCGCCTCGCTCAACAGCCGCCAGACCCGGGCTTGCAGCTCCGAATAGATGACGCGAAATTCCGGCGTCAGGCTGACCCCGTCAAGCGTGCGCAAGAAACGTCTGCCAACCGGTTTGGCGGCCAGGCGCTGCCAGATCGCCAAACGGGCATTGCTCAGTTGCTGCTCCGTATTGCGCAGCCAGACACCGGCTTCTCCATGCAAAGGGCCCGGGGCGCCCAGCCAAACGTTGAAACCACAACGCCGCCGATGCGCGCCAAGGCGTAACAAGGTGTCCTCATCTGTCAGCGGATTGCCCCACAACTGTACGCGCCCTGGGGCCACAGCCTGCGCGAGCACTGCCCGTGGAACCCGGGCAATCTGGTTGCCACGCAGATCCAGCGACGTCAGATAAGGCTCGTCGCGAATCCCGACCGGGCACGTGCTGATACCGGTGTTGCGCAGATTCACTTCCCGCAGATTGTTCATGCCTTGCAACATCGGCGGGACGCCCAGCGGGTTCTCACTCAAGTCCAGCACTTGCAGATTGGTCAGGCTGCCCAGTTGCGCAGCGGTGTTCTCTCGCAGGACCAGATGGGTCGCGCGCAGATCCAGCTTCGTCAGTTGAACAAGCGACGGGATCACCGAGGGCAGCGCGCTGTGCAGCACGCCCATGGCATCGGCCACCCGCAGATCGACACTTTCCAGATTCAGCGTTCGCAAATGGGGGAAAGACTCAAGAAAGCCGTTCAGGCTCTCGCGCTCGACCACATGGAAGCCGCGCAAGGACAGTTCGATTACCTCATTGAAGCGGGTACTTACCTGCGGCAAACGGTGAAAATCCTCGAATTCCAGGTTCAGCTTGTAGCCCGTCAACGCGCCGTCTACGTGAAGGCGATTTTCCGCAGACGGACGCTTCTGCCAGATTTCGAGCAGTTCCTCGGCCAGTTCCCGGCGACACTCTCGTTCGTAAGCCAGCGTGTGTTGCAACAGGTTGACGTTGTACGCCTCGATTTGCCCGGGCGTCATGCCGGCGGCATCTTCATCGTCTGCGTCCATGAACTCGATATCCATGTCATCGACATCGGTCAGACTCTGTTCGATCCAGCCATTCAGATCCATGACCAACACCTGCAACTGCTCCTTGAGTTGGTCGAGGCGCAACTGCGCATTGGCACCCGCCTGCAACAGCCATGCATCGACCTCCGCATCGCTGAAACCGGGATAAACATCCCTGACCTGCAAACGCATCATTGCGTGGGTCAGCGCCGCTGATTGCGCAGTGTCGGGAAAACCGCCCCCGCGCAAACCCTGCATTTCGAAGGGCAACCCCATGTCCATTCTGCCGAGCCCCGCTGCCAACGCTGAGCGCGACAACGCCAGATCCCGCAACTTGAACTTGAGTTCGTCAGCCACGTTCAGCGCGGGTAACTGCAGGGCCGAGCGCTCGTCGGGGGTCAGCACTTGGGCAATCGCCTCGAAAATATCCGCATGACCCACGGTGCCTGGAGCGGCGTCAACGGACTGATAGCGCGTGCCGATTTTTATCAAGTGGCGACACGTCGCGGCATCCAGCGCACCGGTGCGGTCCAGCACGCGACCAAGCGCAGAGCCGTCGCGAATTTCCAGTCGCAGGTCTTGCGGCCATCCGGGGAGATTTTTCAGTGAATGCAGTACCAGTGTGTCCGAATCGGCGTGGCTGACCGATTGCAGATAAAGGCTTTCGTGAGCGCGAACCAAGCGGACATGCTCCTGATACTGTCGCGCCTTGCTGTCGAGATTCTTGAACAGCACCCTGGCACGAGCCGTATCAAGCGTATCCGCGAGATCGATGCCATAGCGATCAAGCATCTGTTCCACGGCGTTTTTCGGCAGTCCGGGGTATTGCTGCTGAAACAGCCGCACCCAGGCATCTTCTGAACGCTGGAGTGCCTGATAGCGGTCGTCGAACCATGCGGCTCGGCGGGCCTGCAACGCCTCTTGAACGGCGCTGTCCTTTGGGAGGGTTTTCGCGTCGAACTGCATTGAGTGCAAAGCTTGCGTCACGTCCTGATCGATCTGGAACCGACTGATAATGTCGGCCAGCATGGGATCGGGCTGGCGGCCGCTGCGAATCATGCGCAGCACATCGTCATCGACGGCGCTGACCTTGCCAATCTGTAGCAGTATCTCGTCGCTGAAGTTCTCCACCGTGGGGCCAATGCCCCGCAACAGGCTCAGGCGGCTCTGCGGCTCGACTGGCACCGCAGGCGTATCCACAGCGGGAAGCTTTTCTGAAGGTGCCACCGTCGGTTCATCTTCCAGTCTTGTGACGAGCGTCGCTTCACGGCTTTCATTCTTTAAACTGCCGAGTGCGCCGGCCAACGGCAAGGCGTTGAGCAAACCGAAGACCGTGCGGCTCACACCATCGGCGCGCTCACTTGCCGTTTCACCGTCAATGGCCTGATCCAGACCATACGCCGCGTCGATCAGGCCGGCCAGGGCCAGGATCCCTTCACCACCCGGGAAAAACAATGCCAAGGGCGCGAAGCGATTGAGCCACTGCACCACCGGCTCGACAACCGCACTGAGGCTGTCGCGGTTGACCTGACCATCGTCACGAATGCTCGAGACGCTGTCCCCGGCCACCTGCTTCATCGCAGCCACCAACTGTGCAAACGGATCGACGCCAGCGAGCATGCGTTCAAAATCGATGTAGTCGCGCGGATCCCAGTAGCCGTCGTTGTTGAAGAATCCGGCCTCCTTCGTCAGTCGGTGCATCGCCGGATAGATCGCCATCCCCTCAAGCGCAGTCAGGACGCCCGCATGAAAGGTGCCATCCTCGCGGTCATCCTTCTGAAAATGCTCCGAGAGGGCCTTCTTGGTCGAGTCCGCTTTGCCTTGGGTGACGATCCATTCCTGCAAGGCATGTTCATCGGCGAACTCATGCAAGGGCGAAGAGTTGCCCGGGATATACAGCAGCAGGATGGAAGCCGAGCGCTGGCGAAAACACCAGATGTCCGTCGCGGTATAGCGATACAGCTTCAGACGACTCGCTTCGAACCCTGGCGGGATTCGGGTCGGCGCTTGCAGTTGTATGAGGGTCAGGCTTTTCCAGGTTTGCAGGGCAGGCAACGCTGCCGCTTGCAGGGCAAGCGCAAGGCCCTGAACCGACAGACTACCCTCACGATGTTGCAGGTGGGCCGCCATGACAAATGCAGCCTTCACCGAGGTTCTCAATGGATAAGGTGCCGCCGCGCCGATGACCGAGTCCGACGGCCAGGATTGATCGAGATAGGTCTGATAAAGGTCTGCCAGCATCAGGTCCCAGACCCACTTCTTGAATTCGGCGGGCCGCAGTTGAATCTGCGTACCCGGCCCATAGGTCTGTGGAACCGTTGCGCGATAAATGCCTTCATACGTGTCGTGATTGCCGCTGCCGGTCGTGGCGAATTCATCCACGTTGTCGACAATTCGCACTGTTGGCCCCAGATCGGGTGGCTGATACAGCCCGAACGCAGTTTCGCCAATACGCCCGTCACCCGTGGCCTGGTAATTGCCAAGCAACGCATTGATCAGGGTTTGCGAGTTTTTCACGCGTCCCTGATGGATGCCTTTTCTGGCAGGGTGCCCACGGTAGTTGTAATCCAGCGTGACCAGTAATGCGCTATGCGGATCAATCGCGGTGCCCCACTTCTTTATGATCAGGGCGCCACCAAACTGTGCCGGGGTTTGGGGCAGCGCTATGTCCACCGCGGCCTGGAGTTCGCCCGGTAATTTGGCGGCGGAAGTGAACGGCGCGTCTTGGGCTGAGTCAGTCATGTGCATTCCATTGCAACAGATTGGAAATACCAGACTACCCGGCCCCCAAGCACGAGTCAGTCGGACTGATCGGCAGGATGCCTAGGACGTTTCGCTGCTGTGACGGGAAAAATGCCTGACGGCAGACAAAAAAAACCGCGGAAGTCCGCGGTTTTTTGTCTGCCGGTGACGAGCGCCGGATTACCAGAAACGTTGCTGGGTCAAACGACTCCACCAGCTCAACAGCACGCGATCCACCGAACCGCTGGCCGCCATGCCGATGCGCTCTTGCAGGCTTTTGCGCTCGGCGTAATGCAAGTGATAGACCTCGGCCTGTTTGGCTTTCTGTGCGAGATATTCATCGCTGGTCTTGAGTTCATCGACCAGTTGTTTGTCCAGCGCCGCAACACCGAGCCAGACTTCACCCGTCGCCACTTCGTCGATGGCCAATTGCGGGCGGTAGCGGGCAACGAAGTTCTTGAACAGTTGGTGAGTGATATCGAGGTCTTCCTGGAACTTCTCACGGCCCTTTTCGGTGTTTTCGCCGAACACGGTCAGGGTGCGTTTGTACTCACCGGCGGTCAGCACTTCAAAATCAATATCGTGCTTCTTCAGCAAACGATTGACGTTAGGCAGCTGCGCAACCACACCGATCGAGCCCAGAATCGCGAATGGCGCACTGATGATCTTCTCGCCGATGCACGCCATCATGTAGCCGCCGCTCGCCGCGACCTTGTCGATGCACACCGTCAGCGGCACGCCGGCTTCGCGGATACGCGCCAGTTGCGACGACGCCAGACCGTAGCTGTGCACCATGCCGCCGCCACTTTCCAGACGCAGGACGACTTCATCCTTGGGTGTGGCGAGGGTCAGCAACGCGGTGATTTCGTGGCGCAGGCTCTCGGTGGCCGAGGCCTTGATATCGCCATCGAAATCCAGCACGAACACACGAGGTTTAGCCTCGGGCTTTTTCTTCTGCTTCTTCTCGGTTTTCTCGGACTTGGCCTCGACCTTGCGCAGCGCCTTGAGCTGATCCTTGTCGAGCAACGTCTGCTCCAGACGTTCACGCAGGCCTTTATAGAAATCATTGAGCTTGCTGACCTGCAACTGCCCCGCCGATTTGCGCCGGCCCTTGCTGCGCAACGCGGCAAAACTGGCGAGCACCACCAGGATGGCGATTACCAGGGTGACGGTCTTGGCCAGGAAACTGGCGTATTCGGTGAAAAACTCCACAGAGACTCCTCAAAACGATGCGTGGATGTGCGGCAAGCGCGCAATGGTTCCAGCATACCCATGCGCCGGCTCGTCGGCCAGCCGTGAAACCTCTGGCAACACGCCTGTAACGGGCATTTCAAACAAGCGTATGTTTTTTCATTGACAGCTCTGCATCATCCTCATAACCTCGCCAAACCTTCAACGTACCGGGATGACGCGGACGTGGGCAGCATCTATTTGATTCGACATGGCCAGGCCTCCTTTGGTGCAGACGACTATGACGTCCTGTCGCCGATCGGTGTGCGCCAGGCAGAAATCCTCGGCCAACACCTGGCTGAACTGGGGATCCGTTTCGATCGCTGCCTGGCGGGTGACCTGCGCCGTCAGCAACACACGGCCACCAGCGCGCTGGAACAGTTCACCGCCAAAGGCCTGTCGGTGCCGACGCTGGAAACCGATTCCGCCTTCAACGAATTCGATGCCGACGCGGTGATTCGCGCCCTGCTCCCGGCGATGCTGCCGGACGAACCGGAAGCCCTCGACATCCTGCGTAACGCCGCGCAAAACCGTGGTGAGTTCCAGCGCATCTTTGCCTTGATCATCGAGCGCTGGCTGGCGGGCACCTACGATACTCCGGGGCTGGAGAGCTGGCTGGGATTCGTCGAGCGAGTCCAGGGCGGCTTGCACCGGATTCTCGAGCAGGCAGAAAAGAACCAGAAAATCGCGGTATTCACCTCTGGCGGCACCATCACTGCCCTGCTCCACCTCATTACGCAAATGCCTGCCAGGCAGGCCTTTGAATTGAACTGGCAAATCGTCAACACCTCGCTCAACCAGCTGAAGTTCCGCGGTCGCGAGGTGGCTTTGGCCTCCTTCAACAGTCATGCACACCTGCAACTGCTGAAGGCCCCGGAACTCATCACTTTCCGTTGAGTCCGGATTACCGTGAACCTTGCTGTCATCAACTAGCTCTTATTACCCAAGAAAGGATTGAACCATGACCTCCGTAGCTGACGCCGTACAAGCAATGAAAGCCAAGTTCAACCCAGCCGCTGCTGCCGGTCTGGATCTGGTCTTCGGTTTCCGCATCGACGACACCAAGAACTTCTCGCTGATCGTCAAGGACAGCACCTGCGAACTGAAAGAAGGCGAGAACCCGGACGCCCAGGTCACTCTGGTGATGGACGGCGAAACCCTGGAAGGCATCGTCGACGGTTCGACCGACGGCATGCAGGCCTTCATGGGCGGCAAACTGCGCGCTGAAGGCGACATGATGCTGGCGATGAAACTGTCCGAGCTGTTCCCTTCGTAAGACTGCCGTTCGCTTACAAACAAATCCCGCCATTGGCGGGATTTGTCGTTTCAGGGTCACTGGATGCCGTCAGCGTCCAGCTCCTTGAAGACCTGCCGATCGGCGATCTGGGTCTGACTGTCGGGGTACATCAACTGGACGCTGCCACCGGGGATGATTTCACCGGTTTGCGCATCACGGGCGAAGGTGATGACATACCGCTCACCCTGGTACTTCAGGTAAATGTTGTAATAATCCCGTGGCTGATCCGGCGCTTCGAAGGCGCTGTAGCGATAGCGGATGCGTGGAACCAGCATCGGCCATTCCTTGCCAAGCAAGTCGCCATTGACCGGCGGATCCGCCGCCTCGAGGGCAACAATGGCGCCGGCTACCAACTCATCGTTGTCGCTTGGTTTGAAAGGCAATGGTCTGTTACGAAGCATGGTTACAGCGCTTTTTTTTCCATCGACAACATCACTACGGTACATGTCGGTACGAAACCATTTTGTTGCATCAAAACGGTTCTCTTCCGGACTCCAGTCGCCGTAATACATCATCACTTTCTCGCTCATCGCATCTTCCCTTGTGTGCAGATATAGACCCATCGCACTAAAAACCAGCAAAAAGGCCGCTATGACACCCACGCGCTTGTGAAAATTAACAGTCATGGCTGTGCCGGTTGCCCTTTTTTAAACTTCAGTTGCTGCTTCGGTGGGCCCAAAGGCGTATTGCCTGACCGCACCTTTCCGACAGCCCCATAATCGTCCAGCGGATAGCTCATGTTCTTTTCATTTTTCGTGCGGCTCTGGGCATGCATCAACAGCTTTTTGTCGTTTTCGGTCGCCAGCGCCGGCGGCTGGACCGGGGCTGTTTCGCCCGGCAGCTCCAAGGTGTCGTCCTTCTTCGACAATCTGTATTCAGCGAGACGCCGTTCGTAGCCAGCCTTCTTGATCCTGAATGCAGATTTGGCTCGATCGTCCGACGCTACGCGCGCCTTCGCCCCCTCCAGACCATCACGATCTGCATCGCTGCCATACGTTTGGTCGTAAAGGCTGCGCCGCGGGTAAGCATGAATAGTTGCCCCGGTGGAATCAGCAAGTTTCTGTGCAAGACTGAGTTCGTAATGCTCCTGGCCTTCACTGACCAGCGCAGTCTCGTCCACCCCCAAACCGGTTCGGCACGCGTAAGAAAAAATATTGGCGCCCAAGGCAAAGGCATCAGGCTGCAACTGACTGGCCTGCGCAGGTCCAAAGCGGTAGCTGGCGTCCTTGCCTTCGATTTCGTAACCGAACTCGATATTGAACACCACGCCGTGGGCAAAGATATCAAGCTGTTTGATCTCGCGCTTTTCTTCTACCCGCTTGTTTATGAAAGCAACCAGTTCGGCGGCTGAATCAATCTCAAGGTATTCGGCTTTGTAGGTATTAACGACAAGTTCTTTAAGCGTGGCGCGCATTTTGGGGTCGTATTCCGCGACAAACAGCAGAAAGAAGGTCTTGTCCGCGGCCCCCTTTTTAACGTTCGAATAGTCTCTCAACTGGCCGACACCTTGGTTGATGAAACTCATCTTGTTACCGTAATTTCCGCGAATCTCCGTCCAGCGACTAATGTGGTAAGAGCCAACCACCGTTACATAATCGTACTTGAGCGTGCCCTTCACCTGCGTCGTCGCGTGTTGATCGCTGGTCTCGCCCTGTTTCTTGTCCGGTGTCGCCACGTTGAACCTTCCTTAGTAAGCGATGCCCAGTGCATCCAGGTGAGCGGCGGCTTCCTTGCCCCATTGCACGACAATGGAAGTCGGAACAGCGGTGAACACCCGTGCGGCGTTGCCGTGGTTGTCGGTATGGCCGACAAGGCGTTGGCCGTCACCGGTTTCGATGCAAAAGAGCATGTCGGAAATGGCTTCGCCGGTGGTTTCGTCCACCAGTTGGAAACGTTCGCTGTGTTTGGGGACCGTCACGATCGGAATGAACGGTGCGGCGCCGGCCTGGGTGCCGACGAAGACGTCGCCAGAGCCGGTGATGATTATGCCGCCGTGGGCGGTGGCACTGCCGAGAAACGCAATGGGTTGGCCATTGATCAGGATGTTACCGATGCCTTCGCTGACCGCATCGCCGCAGGCCGTGGCGTCGCCGACGCGCAACACCGGCATGCCGTTGATGTTCACGTTGGGTGAACCGGCGGTGCTTGCATTGGTGCCGTGGCCGGTTACCGGGCAGGCGTTGAGATCACTGAGTCGGGCGGCAGGTTTTGCCATCATCTACATCCTTGTGAGAGCCAAGCCGCGGAATGTACCGGATCTAGACCAGGGATAAAAGTTTGTCCTTGGCTGCAAGGGGCAAATCCGGCGCAGCGAACGATGCCGCCAGCAACTCTCGCGTATAAGGATGGCGCGCCTGACGAAACAGCTCATCCGTCGCGCCACGTTCCACCACCTCGCCATCCTTCATTACGATCAAGTCATGCGCCAGCGCCCGCACCACCGCCAGATCGTGGCTGATGAACAGGTAGGTCAAGCCGTGTTCCTCCTGCAATCGCCGCAACAAACCAACGATCTGTTTTTGCACCGTACGGTCCAGTGCCGAGGTCGGTTCATCCAGCAGGATCAGGTCCGGTTTGAGCACCAGTGCTCGGGCGATGGCGATGCGTTGTCGCTGACCACCGGAAAACTCATGGGGATAGCGATGCCGCGTTGCCGGATCGAGGCCGACTTCGCGTAGCACGGCAATCACCGCCTGCTCCCGCTCGTCAGCATTCAGATCAGTGTGCACGCGCAGTCCTTCGGCGATGATCTGCTCCACGCAAAGGCGTGGGCTGAGACTGCCGAACGGATCCTGAAACACCACTTGCAGGCGTTTGCGCAGTGGCCGCAGTTGCTTGCCGCTCAATTGCTCCAGCGCCTCGCCCTGAAAGCGAATGCGGCCCTCGGCATCAATCAGGCGCAGGATCGCCTGCCCCAGCGTGGATTTGCCGGAACCTGACTCGCCGACAATCCCCAAAGTCTTGCCGCGCTGCAGCGTCAGACCAATCCCCTTCACCGCCTGCAGATAAGTCCTGGGCCGCAGCCAGCCACCGCCCAGCCGGAAGCGGACACTCAGATCACTCACCTGCAACAGATCTTCTGCCGCATCTCGACAGAGCGCCGTGCCACCCGGCTCGGCATTGAGCAATTCAATGCTGTAAGGATGCTGCGGTGCGCTGAACAACCGCTCGCAAGGCGCCTGCTCGACAATCAAACCACCGCGCACCACCGCCACTCGCTGAGCGATAGTGCGCACCAGATTAAGGTCATGGCTGATGATCAACAGCGCCATGCCCAGGCGTGCCTGTAACTCTTTCAACAGCAGCAAAATCTTGCGCTGCACGGTGACGTCCAGTGCTGTGGTCGGCTCATCGGCGATCAACAATTGCGGCTCGCACGCCAGCGCCATCGCGATCATCACCCGTTGCCGCTGACCACCGGAGAGTTGATGCGGATAAGCCTTCAGCCGGTCCGTCGGACGCTGAATGCCGACCAGTTCCAGCAGTTCAAGAATACGCTCGCGGGCGGCTGCGCCGGCCAGGCCCTTGTGCAGGGCCAGGCTTTCACCGAGTTGCCGTTCGATGCTGTGCAGCGGGTTCAACGAGCTCATCGGCTCCTGAAAAATCATCGCGATGCGATTGCCGCGCAGTTGCCGCAGATAACGCTCATGCACGCCCAACAACTCTTCACCGGCATAACGAATGCTGCCGTCGATCCGGGTGATGGACGGGTCGAGCAGTTGCAGGATGCTGTGCGCCGTCACCGATTTGCCGGAACCGGACTCGCCCACCAGTGCCAGGCATTCACCCGGACGGATGTCGAGGTCGATGCCGTGCACCACTTCCTGGCCATTGAAGGCCACGCGCAGGTCGCGTATTTCGATCAGGTTATCGATCATTTCAGGTCCTTGGATCAAAAGCGTCGCGGCAGGCTTCGCCGATAAACACGAGGAGGGAAAGGATCAGCGCCAACGCAAAAAACGCGGTCAGTCCCAACCATGGCGCCTGCAGATTGTTCTTGCCCTGGCCGATCAGTTCTCCCAGCGAAGCGCTGCCGGCTGGCATGCCGAAACCAAGAAAGTCCAGCGCCGACAACGTCGCAATCGCTCCGGTGAGAATGAACGGCAGATAGGTCAACGTCGCGCTCATGGCATTGGGCAGGATGTGCCGGACGATCACCTGAGCATCACCAATCCCCAGTGCCCGTGCGGCTTTCACATACTCAAGACCTCGGCTACGGAGGAATTCAGCACGCACCACATCAACCAGACTGAGCCAGGAAAACAGCGCCATGATCCCCAGCAACCACCAGAAATTCGGCTCGACGAACCCGGACAGAATGATCAGCAGATACAACACCGGCAGCCCCGACCACACCTCCAGCAAGCGTTGCCCGATGAGGTCGATCCAACCGCCGTAATAACCCTGCAACGCGCCGGCAGCGATACCGATCAGCGCGCTGGCGGCGGTCAGTGCCAAGGCAAACAACAGCGATACCCGCGCCCCGAAAATCACCCGCGCCAGTACATCCCGCGCCTGATCGTCGGTGCCCAGCCAGTTCTCGCCACTGGGCGGGCTCGGTGCCGGTTCCGTGAGGTCGTAATTGACCGTGTCGAAACCGAACGGGATCGGCGCGAACCACATCCGCCCGCCCTGCCCCTCGATCAACTGGCGCACCTGCGCACTGCGATAGTCCGGCTGGAACGGCAATTCCCCGGCAAAGTCCTGCTCGGTGTAGCGCTTGAACGCCGGGAAGTACCAGTCGTCCTGATAGCTCACCAGCAGCGGTTTGTCGTTGGCGACCAGCTCGCCGCCCAGGCTCAGGCCGAACAGCGCGAGAAACAGCCACAGCGACCACCAGCCACGCCGGTGCGCCTTGAATCGCGCCCAGCGACGCTGGCCGATGGGAGATAACGTCAGCATCAGGCAGCCCTCGCGGTGAAGTCGATACGCGGGTCGACTAGCGTGTAGCAGAGGTCGCCGAGCAGTTTTATCAGCAGGCCGAACAGGGTAAAGATGAACAGCGAACCGAACACCACCGGGTAGTCGCGTGACACCGCCGCTTCGTAACTGAGACGGCCGAGGCCATCGAGGGAGAAGATCACTTCGATCAGCAACGAGCCGCCGAAGAACACGCTCACCAGGGCCTGTGGCAATCCGGCAACCACCAGCAGCATCGCGTTGCGAAACACATGGCCGTACAACACTTGCCGCTCACTCAAACCCTTGGCCCGCGCCGTGACCACGTAGAGCCGTGAGATTTCATTGAGAAAACTGTTCTTGGTGAGGATCGTCAGCGTGGCGAAACCACCGATCACCAGTGCCGTCACGGGGAGCACCAGATGCCAGAAGTAATCGGCAATCTTGCCCCCCAGCGACAGCTCGGCGAAGTTGTCCGAGACCAGCCCGCGCACCGGAAACCAGTCCAGCGCCGTGCCGCCGGCAAACACCACGATCAGCAGCAGCGCGAACAGAAAACCCGGCATCGCGTAACCGATGATAATCGCCGCACTGCTCCAGACATCGAATGCCGAGCCGTTGTGCACAGCCTTGCGAATGCCCAGCGGAATCGACACCAGATAAGTGATCAAGGTCGCCCACAAACCCAACGACAAAGTCACTGGCAGCTTCTGCCAGATCAGCTCGGTAACGCTGGCACCACGGAAAAAACTCTGGCCGAAATCCAGTTGCGCGTAGTTCCTGAGCATCAGCCACAAGCGTTCGCTGGCAGGCTTGTCAAAGCCATACTGGCGCTCGATGTCGGCCACCAACTGGGGATCAAGGCCTCGGGTCGCGCGCGATTCGCCGCCGATACTCTCGACATGGCTGGAGCCCACCGCAGCCCCGACGCCAATCCCCTGTAACCGTGCAATGGCTTGCTCCACCGGACCACCCGGTGCGGCCTGGACGATAACGAAATTGACCAACAGAATCGCCAGCAATGTTGGCACGATCAGCAGCAGACGCCGCAGGCTATAACCCCACATGGGCAAACTCCTTTTGCTGATGCTGTATCTGGGTCGAGGTCAGTGCGGTGGGACTGATTTCCCACCAGGTGTCGAGGCCGGCGTCGTACAGCGGCGCAATCGCCGGGCGGCCGAAACGGTTCCACCACACGGTGGAAAGGCCTGGCGGGTAATAGTTGGGCACCCAGTAATACCCCCACTGCAACACCCGATCCAGGGCACGGGCGTGACGCAGCAGACTTTCGCGGTTATCGGCTTGTACCAGCCCTTCGAGCAGCGCATCGACCGCCGGATCGCGCAGCGTCATGTAGTTGTTCGAACCGGGATCGTCGGCACCGTCGGCGCCGAAGTAATTGAACATCTCGCGCCCCGGTGCCTGACTGACCGGGTAACCGACAACGATCATGTCGTAGTCGCGATTGCGCACGCGGTTGGTGTGCTGCGCGGTGTCGACCTGACGGATATCGAAGCCGATGCCAATCTGCGCCAGGTTGCGTTTGAACGGCAACAGCAAGCGTTCGAAGCCTTTCTGGCCATTGAGAAAGGTGAACTGCAGCGGCTCGCCTTTGCCGTTGACCAACTGATCACCCTGGGGTTTCCAGCCTGCCGCCGCCAGCAGTTTCAACGCTTGCAACTGCTCGGCGCGGACGTTGCCGCTGCCATCGGTTTTCGGCGCCTCGAAGACCTGGGTGAAGACTTCGTCGGGGATTTTGCCGCGCAACGGTTCAAGGATTTTCAGTTCCTCGGCATCCGGCAGTTCGGTGGCCGACAAGGCACTGTGGGAAAAGTAGCTGCGTTGGCGCAAGTACATGCTGCGCATCATCTGCCGGTTGGTCCATTCGAAATCCCAGAGCATGGCGATTGCCTGCCGCACCCGGCGATCCTGAAATTGCGGCTTTTGCAGATTGAACACAAAACCCTGCGCGCCTTGGGCGGCGCCGGGTGCGAGGTGCTCACGGCGCAATCTGCCCTGCTCCAGCGCCGCGCCGGCATAGCCGATGGTGAAACTGGTCGCCGAGAACTCACGGTTGTAATCGAAGCCACCGGCCTTGAGCACCTGACGCGAGACGTCGGTGTCGGCGAAAAACTCCACGCTCAAATGATCGAAGTTATACAGCCCGCGAGTGATCGGCAGATCCTTGGCCCACCAGTCGGTGATCCGTTGAAATTTCACGCTGCGTCCGGCATCCACCGCACTGATTCGGTACGGGCCGCTGCCCGGCGGAATCTCGAAACCGCCACCGTCTGCGAAGTTACGGCTGCGCCACCAATGCTCGGGAAGGACCGGCAACGTCGCCAGATCCAGCGGCAAGGTGCGGCTGTCGTTGTTCTTGAACAGGAAACGCACCTGAGTCGGCGACTCCACCTGTACTTCGGCGACGTCGCGAAACTGCTGGCGGTATTTGAGGCTGCCCTGGGTGGTCAGTAGCTCGAAGGTGTAGCGCACGTCTTCGGCGGTGATCGGCGAGCCGTCTTCGAAACGTGCGTGGGGGTTCAGGTAGAAACGCAGCCAGCGGCGATCAGCGTCCAGCTCCATCTGCTGCGCCACCAGACCATAAACGCTGTAGGGCTCATCCTTGCTGCGATAGGCCAGCGGCGCGTAAAGCCAGCCGTCGACATCCGCCACGCCGGTGCCTTTGTCGATGTAGGGAATCAGATGATCGAACGGGCCGCTTTCCAGCGAAGACCGCCGCAGGGTGCCGCCCTTGGGTGCGTCGGGATTTGTGTAAGCGAGGTGCTGGAAATCGGCGGCGTATTTCGGAGCTTCGCCGTAAACGGTGAGCGCCGGTTGTGGGGTTGCCCATACCAATGGGCTGGTTAGCAGGCAAAGACCCAAAATGTGATGTCTGGAAAACATTTGGCAGATCCCTATACACGGTGCTGCTAATGGCCTCATCGCTGGCAAGCCAGCTCCCACAGGGATTCGCGTGCACCAGAAAACCTGTGGGAGCTGGCTTGCCAGCGATGAGGCCCTAACAGTCACTACACAATCTGCCTACCTGTGATGTGCAACAGGTCGGCCATTTTTATAGGGCAGGCTTTAGATCAATAAGTGACTAAAACTCTGCCCGACTGTGAATACCGATCCCGTGTAGGAGCTGCCGCAGGCTGCGATCTTTTGATCTTGTCTTCTAAAAAACAACATCAAAAGATCGCAGCCTGCGGCAGCTCCTACAGGGTCAAATTCAGAATTTGTAGCTGACTCGCGTGTACAGCGTCCGCCCGAACGGGTCGCCGTATTTCGGGTCGTAGCCGCTCTGGAAGGTGTAGGTCTGGTTGCTGAACGGCGGCTCGCGGTCGAACAGGTTTTTCGCGCCGAGGGTCACGCTCAGGGTCTTGCGCCAGGTGTAAGTGCCGGCCAGGTCCCAGACGTTGTACGAACCGACGTAGTCGTGGGTCTCGCGATCCGAGTCGTGATAACCGCTGGTGTAGCGGTTGGTCAGCGCAACGCCATACGGGCCGTAGTTCCAGCTGCCGGTCAGGCTGTGCCGCCAACGGGCCACGGCGCCGGCCGAGGCAAAGTCGCCGCCACGGAAGTCGCCAAGCTTGTCGATGTAATCGCCCTTGAGCTGCTGCTGATAGTCATAGCGGGTGACGTAAGTGCCTTGCAGACCGATGCCGAAATTGCCGTATGGAGTACTCGGCAAGCGATAGTCGAAACTGACATCGACACCGTTGGTCTTGATCTTGCCCAGATTGGCGAGCCCCGTGACGATGTGGTCAATGGAGCCATCAGGCTTGCGAATCAGGCGATCCGGGTACAACTCGGGATTTTCGAACACCGCCGATTCCGGAAACTCGGCGATCTGATTGGCGATGTCGATCCACCAGAAATCCAGCCCGGCCGTCAGACGTTCGAACGGCTGATAGACAAAACCGAGGGTGACGTTGCGCGCAGTCTCCGGGCTCAGGTCGGTGTTGCCACCGCTGGTGCGGTTGAATTGCTGCGCGCAGTCACGGTTGGCGATGCCACCATTGCTCGGATTGCCGCCGGCGCACAGGCGCGGGTCGTTGTAGTTGGCATTGGTGAAACTGGTGAAGGTCGGGTTGTACAGCTCATACAACGACGGCGCGCGGAAACCTTCACTGTAGGCACCGCGTACCACCAACTCCTTGAACGGCTGGAAGCGGAACGAATATTTCGGGTTGGTGGTACTGCCGAAATCGCTGTACTTGTCGTGGCGCACAGCGGCCGACAGTTCCAGGCTGTCGAGCACCGGTACGTTGACCTCGGCGTACTCGGCCGAGACGCTGCGATCCCCGGCCACGCTGCCGTTCGGGTCAACCCCAAGGCTCTGCACGTCACCGGCAAATTGCGCGAAATCCTGATGGAAGTCTTCCTTGCGGTACTCACCGCCCAGCGCGAGGGCTGAGGGGCCGGCGCCGAACCAGTCGCCAATCTCGCGGCTGATACGCCCGTCGATAGCCTTCACACGCCCGACCGCCGTGGCGTAATCGCCGTCCACCGCGTTGGCCGCCAACAGCGCCGAACCGGCGGCGGTCTGTGGGCCGAACGGGTTGATCAGGCCATTGGCAATACCGGCGCTGACGGCGCGGTCATTTACGTAGCCGCTCTGAATGGTGTTGACCACTTTGTTCTGGTTGTACGAGGCGCCAACGTTGTAATCCCAGCCCACCAGTGTGCCGTCGAAACTCAGCAGCAGACGCTGACCGGTGTTGTCGTCCTCATGCTGACGCGCACCCACCGCCGTTTCGCGCCAGTTCACATCGACCGGTTGTGTCGGGTCCAGGGCAAAACCGCTCGGCCCGGGCGTGATGCCGTTACCCGGATAGAACGCGGTGCCGGGATTGACCTGATTGCCCATCAATGTCCCCGGACCAATCTGCGTGCGGTTTTCGTTGCGAGCCCAGAAGTATTCGAGACTGACGGTGTGTTCGTCCGACAACTTGCCGGTGGCTTTGGCGAAGGCCGAGGTCTTCTCGGTTTCCGGCACCAGGTCGAGATAGTTCCACAAGCTCTGGCGGCAGATACCGTTGCGCGAGAGCAAACCGGGCGCGTTGCAACCGGAACCGGCCAGCGGGTTGGTGGCGTTGCTGCCCTGACTCCAGTTGGCCGGCGAGGCGGTGCCGGACGTGTAATCGAGGCCGCGAGTGGGCTGGTAGTTGTAGGTGTAACCACGGTCCTCGGCAGCCAGTCGCTGTTGCTTGTCGTAACTGACCACGCCGAAGACGTTGAAGCGGTCATCCTGCAAATCACCAAAACCCCAGCTGCCGCTGAAGTTACGGCTCTCGCCACCACCGGAATGGGTCGGTGTGTCGTAGTTGGTGCTGATCTGGCCTTCGGTGAGGCTGGTCTTGGTAATGAAGTTGATGACCCCACCAATCGCATCGGTGCCGTACAACGCCGACGCGCCATCGCGCAGCACTTCCACCCGGTCGATCGCGGCGAACGGAATGGTATTCAAGTCGACGCCAGATCCGTTGATTGCATTGGTGGCGTTGTTACTCAGACGCCGACCGTTGAGCAGCACCAGCGTCTTGTTCGGGCCGATCCCGCGTAAATCCGCGTAAGACGCCCCACCGCTGCTCGACCCCACCGAGCGCCCGGAGCCGACCGAAGACTGGTTGGCGGAGATGCGACTGACAAGTTCCTCCGTGGTGGTCACGCCCTGCTCGCGCAACTCTTCGACGCGCAGAATCGTGACTGGCACTGCGGTTTCCGCATCAACCCGGCGAATCGCCGTACCGGTGACTTCGACCCGTTGCAGTTGCGTGGTCGGCTCGGTCGCTGTGCTCTCAGCGGCAATCGCCGGCAGCGTGTTGATTGCCAGCAGCAAGGCCAGGCTCAAAGGGGATTTAACGGGTGAAAAATGGATCATGAACAGCCATCCCTGCGTTTTGGTTTATGCAGGGATGTGCGATGACGAATAAGGATTTATAGAGGGCGAGTTAGACCGTTGGGTGATGAGGTTATGCACAAAATGCGATGCGCGCACATCAGGCCAACGCCATCTCCCTGAGTAACCGTGTATCCAACCCAAACCGCTCTTGAGAAACCATTTTGAACTGCCCCTCTGCCAGTTCGCAGCTCACCAGCAAATTCCACGAATGCCGGGTAGCCGCCGAGGGCATCAGCACAAACGGGTATTCAGCCAGCAAAGCGTCGGCGAAGTCCCGTTGATTGGGTGAAGGCCGCGCGGGGCTCAACCAGTAAGGATTCGGCACTTCCTCTGGCTGCACCACTCTGACCTTTGCGTCACTGATGACCTCAAAACAGGTCAGTACATAAGGCTCACTGTCCAGCACATCAAAACTGTGATTGGCCGCCACCTCCAGAATGGCCGACGACGGGTCGACTGATGCATAAACCACTCGCCGACCGGGTGCATTCCATCGTCCTCCTTTCAGCTTTGAACCCATCCCGCTGTCCCAGGTGCAGCCGTAGGCTTCGGGGTCCAGCCGCCACGCATACCAACGCTCGTCCCATGGCAAGGGATTCATTGGTGGACCCCGTAGATTATCTGCCCCAGGTATTGCTCCACCATCTGGAAACCCAGTGAATGTCGGGTCAGTTCCGACGGCACGTAACCGTTCAGGTAGGGGGTGGGCTGCTGCAACCACTCTTCTGCCTTTTTTTGACGCCCGAATGCCCGAATAGCCATTTGCAGCACCAAGGCATACTGGTAAGCGACGACACTCTGATGCGGATCAAGGCGTACCGACAAGCCTTCCTTCATCAGCCGTCGCACGGTTCTGACCGACTTGCCGGTGATACGCTTGACCATCTCGCCTTGCTGGTACAACTCGGAGGTGGAAAGCATGTTGACCACGTCGCTGAGTTCAAAGCCCTGGTCTGTCAGCTCGATGATCAGCGTGGCATCGTCACCGACGTTCTGACCCTGCACGAGTATGTCGACAGGTTTGCCTTCGACTTTTTTCAGCCCCGTGAGCCGAGGCGCTTTCACTGCGGGCATCGCGACATCCTCCATGGGGCATCGGGCACGATCGTCGCGCCAGTAATGGCGAGGGGAATAAGCAGGGGTTTCGATCTCAAGGTGTGAGGTACGCATAATTGATCCTTTATCCGGGAGCCTGAGCGCTCAAGCCGCTCAGCGACTTCAATGTCATGGCTGATGCTATAGATCGCGCTTCCGACGACCAACCTGAAAAAGTCGTCGGAAATATCCCCGCACTTGCGCAAAAGCTTCCGGTTTCCGTAGGACGTAAACAGAACGATCAACTGCCGAAGTGATAACTCACATCCAGCCACCACTGGCGCCCATAAGGGTCGTAGTTGCCAGTCGGGTAATACGGCCAGCCTGCAGAATCGTCGTGTTTGATCTGATTGAGCACGTTGTTCACCGTCAGGCCGACACTGGCGCGGTCATTGAGCTTGTAGCGCGCGCTGGCGTTGAACACAGTCCACGGCGACAGACGCCCATCCCCCGCGCCATTGGTGACGGAGCCGTAGCGAATGCCCATCAGCGTCGCCGTGGCTTTCTGATAATCCCAGGTCAGGCTGGCGTTGACCTTGCTGCGCCAGTCGTAGTTGGTCCGCGAGGTGCGCCAATCCTGAGTCGGCGCCTCATCCGATTCCTTATAATAGTGCGACAGCACCAGGGTGTAGCCCAGCGTCGAACTGAACGCACCGTACTGGCCGGCACCCCAGCGAATGTTGCTCTTGAAGTCCAGACCGCTGACGCGCTCGCTGGCAGCGTTGATCGCGTTCACCCGTACGCGCTGCAACTGGTTCGGATCGACAGCGGCGTTGCCGGCATTACGCTCGATGCGCGCCAGGGTCGACTGGCAGTTGGCCGAGTTGATGTCCTGCGTGCCGTTGCGGCATTCGTTCTCCTGCTGCAACAGGCGGTTTTCATCGACCGTGGTCAGCAGATCATCGATCTCCACACGCCAGAAATCCGTGGAGAAATCAAAATTGCGCGACGGCGACCAGACAAAACCATAGGTCCACGATTTACCGCGTTCGGATTCAAGGTTGGCAGTGCCGCTTTGCGTGTAGTCGACCCGCCCGCGATCACAAGCGCCCTCCACGCCTTGGCTGCAGCCGTAATAGTCGATCTGTGCCGGGTAGTAACCGTTGCTGTCGGACTGGTAGATGTAGTTGAGGTCCGGCGCGCGGAAACTGGTGCCGTAACTGCCACGCAACAACAGGCTGGTAACCGGCCGCCATTCCAGCCCCAGGTTGTAGGTCTTTTGTTGTTCAGTGCGGCCGCTGAATTTGTATTGGTCCCAACGCCCCGCGGCGGTCGCCAGAATCGTGTCGGTGACTGGAATGCTGAACTCGCCACCCGCCGCATAACGCTTGCGCGAACCGCCGGAGCTTTGCGCAGGAGAAACGCCATAGAACGTGCCGTCGTTGAGGCCGTCATCCGGGTCGACGCGATATTCCTGCTTGCCCGCCTCCAGCACGCCGGCAAACCCCACCGGCCCTGCCGGCAAGTCAAACAGATCACCGTTGACCGAGGCGTTGTAACTGGTCGATACCGATTTGCTGCTCTGGGTCAGGTTGCTGCGAAACTGCTGCCATTCCTGCGGCGTCAGCGGCCGATCGAGGCGCGAGGCGTCAGGGGCAAAGACCGGATAACCGTCACGGGTGCCCAATTGCGGGCCGAGATAGAAATCCTGAATAGATGACAGTGGCGTGTAGCGGGTCGTGCGCACGCTGCGATATTCCGAGCGATTGGCCGCCAGGTCGTAGCGCCAGCCCGTGTCGGCAATCTTGTCGGAAAGACCGAGGGTGCCCGTCCACGAAGTGTCACGCCATTTGCTGTTATTGCTGGTGCGCCCACCGATTTCCTCTTCGCCGTAGCGTCGATACCAGCGCTCCAGGTTGCCGCTGTTCTGGTTGATGAAATCCGGCGAGGTGAAGGTCGGGCCGCGGGTGTTGTTCTGGATGTGGTCAAGGCCGTACATCAAGTCGGCAAACACCTCGCCACTGTCGCTGAAGTGCCAGGTGCCGCGGGTGTAGCCGTCGTAGTTTTCCTTTTGGGTCTGGATAGTCCAGTAATCGTTGTACATCTGATCGGTGCGGCAGCGGCCAGCACTGTTGACCAGTTTGTTATCGAAGGTGCCCTGATACGCGCCGCATCCCGGCCCCAGATACCGGCTATTGGTCAGGTCACGGCGATAACCGACGTCCGCCAACGGACCGCTTTGCATGAAGCCACGGTCGTCGGCCCAGATCGGATCGCGGTGAGTCAGCTCCAGGCCGAACAAGCCGTCGAAGTCGCCCCAACTGCCGCCGCCACTGATCTGCAAACGCTGATTGTCGCCACCGCCACGCTCGCTGGTGCCGCCCTTGAGATTGACGTCAACGCCGTTGATTTGCTTCTTGAGGATGATGTTAACCACCCCGGCAATCGCATCCGAACCATAGATCGCCGAGGCGCCGCTGCTGAGGATTTCGATGCGTTCGATCACCGCCGACGGAATGTTCGCCAGGTTGGTGAAGTTGACCTTGCCGTCGTACGGCGTCGGGTAGTCGGCGACGCGCCGCCCATTGATCAGTACCAGCGTGTGATTGGGGCCGAGGCCGCGCAGGTTCAATGCGCTGGCCGCCGGTTGCCAGGTGTTGCCGTAGTCTTCGCCCTGGGTCATGCCGGTGTTTTGCGTCTGGGTCGCCAAGGCGTCGTAGACGTTTTTGTAGCCGCGCGCTTCCATTTCCTCGTGGGTGATGACGTTGACCGGAGTTGCGCCGTCGCTCTGTGCGCGGGCGATGCGCGAGCCAGTGACGGTGACTTTTTCCATGCGGTAATCAGCGCTGGTAGCGGGTGCCACGGTGGTGACTTTCGCCGGTACGGAAGTCACCGCCTCGCCTTCACGCACACTCAGGCCCTGCGCACTTTGCTCGACTTGCAGACCGCTGCCGAGCAAAGCTTTCTCAACCGCCTCGCGCCCACCCAAGGCACCGCGTACGGCGCTGCTGCGTTTGCCCTGCACCAGATTCTGACTAAAGGAAATCGGCACGCCGGTCTGCCGCGAGATGTCCAGCAGCACCTCGTCGAGCGGACCGCTGGCAATGTCGAAAGTGAACACGGCAGCAGCCGGTTGCTGGGCGAAAACGTGCAATGGACTGATGCCCATCGCCAAGGCAACGGCGAGGGTCAGTCGAGGTAATTGTTGTTTGAATAAGTACATCGAGGGGCTTCCCTGTTGAAGGCGTCTGCAGGGAATGAGCAGCGGGACTGCGCTTTTTATAGGTCGGCGATTAGGCCAAGAAGGCATATCCCTATAACCGTATTTGCTGCATTCCCTTATCTGGATTCATCCCCTCTGTAGGAGCTGCCGCAGGCTGCGATCTTTTGATTTTGTTTTTGAAGATCAAAGGATCGCAGCCTGCGGCAGCTCCTACGGGGATGAGGTTGCGCGGGGTTCGATGCTGACCCAGTAGGGGTTGTGCCAGATGACGCGGATCGGCAGTGAACGCGCAAGCAATTGCAGCGTCTGGTCACTGTCGTCGAGCGAATAGAGGCCGCTTAGGCGCAAGTCGGCAACCTCCGCGCTGACATGCAAGATGCCGCGACGGTAAGGGCGCAAGCTGTCGATGACTTCGCTCAACGGACGGTCGCGGACTTCCAGCCGGCCTTGCAGCCACGCACTTTCATGGCCCTTGTTGCGTTGCAGGCTGAGGATGTTCTGGCGGTTGAACAGCAGGCTCTCCCCCGCCTCCACCACTTGCCGCGCGCCGCCCGAAGTCAGCACTTCTACCTGCGAATGGAGCATCACCAGACGCGTGGCATCCTCGCCTTGCTGGACAAGAAATTTCGTCCCGAGGGCGCGCATCCGGCCGTGCTCGGTCTCGACCACAAACGGTCGTGCCGTATCTTTCGCCACGTCCACCAGTAACTCCCCACTGCGCAACGCCAGCAACCGTTGATGACCATCGAACAGAGGCACCACGCGACTGCGCGCATTGAGCGTCAATGCACTGCCATCGGCCAGGGTGAAATCACGCCGCTCAGCCGTGCCGGTCGCCAACTCTCCCGCTTCCGGCAACCAGCCATAGCGCCGCCCGAGCAATCCGGCCAGCAGCGCAACACCCAGCACACTCAAACTGCCGCTGATAAACCGTCGCCGGCTCGACGGTGCGTTGAGGCTGTGCAGCAGACTGTTGCGCGGCAGCCCGCGCAGAGTCGGGTTGCGCAGCAGGTTCAGACCGCCGCCCATTTGCTCGATGATCTGTTGGTGCCGTGGATCGGCCATGCGCCAGGCGTCGAACGCGGCGCGCTCGCCGAGGCTGACTTCGCCCGATTGCAATATCGCCATCCATTGCGCCGCTTCATCGATCACGGCTTCGTCGGCCCTCATGCCTGCATCGCCTGATAGCAACGTTTGAACGCCTCGACCATGTACTGCTGCACGCGACTGGTGGAAACCCCGAGGCGTTCGCCGATTTCGCTGTAGGTCAGGCCGTCGAGCTGATGGTAAAGAAACGCCGCTTTGGCCTTGGCCGACAAACCATTGAGCAACCGATCGACCGCCAGCAACGCCTCGATCACCAGCGCGCGTTCTTCCGGCGAGGGATGCACCGGCGTCGGCGCCAACGCGAGGCTTTCCAGGTAGGCGCGCTCGAGATCCTGGCGGCGCCAGCCTTCGTACACCAGGCGCCGGGCGATGGTGGTCAAGAGTGCACGCGGCTCACGGATCGCCGTCGGGTCCGGCAACGCCAGCACCCGCAAAAAAGTTTCCGAGGCGATGTCCTGTGCACTGTGCGGGCAGCCCAGCGTGCGGCCGACGGCGGCACACAGCCAGCGATAGTCCTTTTGGAACATCTGCCCGATGATCTGGTAATGCGGGTTATGACCACCCATGCCTTGCTCCCTGAAACGGGCTCCACCCGCTGCGAAAAACCGTCGTTCTGCCGGGATCCTCCGGCATTGATCAGGCGCGACTGTGCAATAGCGCAGCGGGCATTTGAAGTAATAAAAAATATACTTAAGCAAACTATTGAGCATAAGACGCTTCGTCGCCGCAGAAACATTGGCTGACACAACGTTGACCTCGATCACTGGTGTGCAGACGGCCAGTCATTAATCTTCCGACTCCATCGAAGGCCAGGGAAGGCTCACCGGGAGCCTGCGGCTGATCCCATTCAAGGAAGAACTTTCATGCGACCACTCAAGATCATTCTGCTGTCGTCAGCGTTCAACTGCCTGACCCAGCGTGCCTGGCTGGAACTGCGTCAGGCCGGGCATTCGCCCAGCGTGGTGGTGTTTACCGACGAGGCTTCCGTGTGCGAACAGATCGAACACAGCGGCGCGGACCTGGTGATCTGCCCGTTCCTCAAGGACCGCGTACCGCAAGCACTCTGGAGTAACACCGAACGCCCGGTGGTGATCATCCACCCCGGTATCGTCGGCGATCGTGGTGCCAGTGCCCTCGACTGGGCGATCACCAACGAGCTGTCGAGCTGGGGCGTGACCGCGCTGCAAGCGGTCGAGGAAATGGACGCCGGACCGGTCTGGGCGACCTGCGAGTTCAATCTGCCGAGCGGTCTGCGCAAGTCCGAGCTGTATAACGGTCGGGTCAGCGATGCGGCCATTCGCTGCATTCGCGAAGTGGTGGAAAAATTCATCGAAGGCTGCCAGCCAGTCGCGCTGGATTACACCAATACCGCCGTGCGCGGGCGTTTGCAGCCGAACATGAAACAGGTCGATCGCAGCTTCAGTTGGCACGATTGCGCCCGCTTTATCAAACGCTGCATCGATGCGGCGGACGGCCAGCCCGGAGTGCTGGCGAGTCTGGCGGGCGGTCAATATTACGTGTACGACGCCCATCTGGATTCGCGCAGCGGCTTGCCCGGCGAGATTCTCGCGGTGCATGACGATGCGGTACTGGTCGCGGCGGGAGACCATAGCGTGTGGATCGGTGCGTTGCGGCGCAAGCCGCTGCCGGGTGAAGAAACCTTCAAGCAACCGGCGCGGCATGTGCTGGCCGAAAAATTGGCCGATGTCCCGACGCTGGACTGGTCGATTGCCAGCCAGCCGTTCAGTGACGAGGCGTATCAACCGATTCGTTACCGTGAATCCGGGCATGTCGGCGAGCTGACCTTCGAGTTCTACAACGGCGCGATGAGCACCGAGCAATGTCAGCGCATGGTCACAGCATTGCGCTGGGCCAAGTCCCGCGACACGCAGGTGCTGTTGATCAAGGGCGGGCGCGGCAGTTTTTCCAACGGCGTGCATTTGAATGTGATTCAGGCCGCGCAGGATCCGGGTGCGGAAGCCTGGGCGAATATCCAGGCGATCGATGATGTCTGTGAAGAGCTGCTGACGGCGCGGCAACTGGTGGTCAGCGGCGTCACCGGCAATGCCGGCGCCGGTGGCGTGATGCTCGCACTGGCCGCCGATATCGTCTTTGCCCGGGCGGATATCGTGCTCAATCCGCATTACAAAAGCATGGGCCTGTATGGCTCGGAATACTGGACCTACAGCCTGCCCCGCGCCGTCGGCCCGGCGCTGGCGGAGCAATTGACTCAGGCGTGTCTGCCGGTGAGCGCCAGCCAGGCGTGGCAAATGGGTATGGTCCAGGAAGTCGGCCCACGTTGCCCGGATGAGTTTTCTCTGTGGTTGCTGCAACGCGCCAACAGCACTCTGAGTGACCCGACCTATGCGCCGGTGCGTGAACGCAAGTCGCGGATTGATCAAGTGCTGGTCCAGCAATGTCGCGAAAACGAGTTGCAGGAAATGCAGGAAGACATGCTTTACAACCGCAACGGCTTCGCCGAGAAGTGCCGGCGCTTCGTCTACAAACGCAAGGCGTGTGGCACGCCGGCGCGGTTGGTCGAGGATTGGGCGCGGGCAGGTGAAGTTGAACTGATCGACTGATCTTCAGCGTCTACGAAGGCCCCATCGCTGGCAAGCCAGCTCCCACAGTTTCCGTGGCGTACCCAAGTTCTATGTACACTGCAAAACCTGTGGGAGCCTGGCTTGCCAGCGATGAACGATGACGCGGTATCAAGTGGGCACTTACAATGCGTGCACCTCAAACACCGGCCCGCCCATGGACATCGACCTCGCCCGCACCTTCCTCGAAATTGTCCGCCACGGCAGCCTCGCCGCCGCCGCACAGAAGCTGTTCGTCACGCAAACAGCGATCACCGCCCGGGTACAGAAACTCGAAAGCCAATTGGGCAGCACGCTGTTCGTGCGCAACCGCGCCGGGGCGAAATTGACGCCGAACGGCGAAGCATTCGTGGTCTACGCCAATCAACTGGTGCAGACGTGGGAAGCCGCGCGTCGCGACTTGCCGCTGCCCGAGGGCTATCACAACGTGCTGCACATCGGCGGCGAAGTCAGCCTGTGCAATCCGCTGATGCTCAGTTGGGCTGCGGAACTGCGTGAAAAGATTCCTGGCCATGCCTTGCGCATGGAAATCCGCGACGGCGAAAACCTGCTGCGCCAACTCGAACTCGGTGTGCTCGATGCAGCGCTGGTTTATCAGCCGGAATACTGGCCGGGCCTGCAGGTCGAGCAGGTGCTGGAAGAAAAACTGATTCTAGTGCGCACCCCGGAGCGTGCCGATCCCTACGTCTATATCGATTGGGGCCCGGACTTCCGCCGTCAACACGATGCAGCCCTGCCGGAGAAAGCCAAAGCCGCGCTGAGTTTCAACCTCGGCCCGCTGGCCCTGCAATACATCCTCGAACACGGCGGCAGCGGTTATTTCCGCACCCGCGTGGTGCGCACCTATCTGGAAAGCGGTGCCCTGGAACCGGTGACCAAAGCCCCTGAATTCGGCTACCCGACCTATCTGGTGTACTCCCGCGACCGTGACTCGACGACGTTGCAACAGGCCTTCGATCTGCTGCGCAAAGTGATCGAAGCAGATGACGACTGGTCGCAACGCTGGAATCCATTGAGCTGAACCTGCCGTTTTACACCGGATCATGGCGCATGTGACCTCAAGGTCCGGCCTGCACAAATGGCCGGATCGGCTAATCTGCCGGGTATAACAACAATACCCACAGGTGAACGCAGTGAGGCAGACCACCGAGGCATTTCGCAGCCGCTATCGTGCGGCAATCCATCCGTTCTACAACCCGTGGCTGCACGGCGCCTTCGTGCTGCTGTTCGGTGTGCTGGCCATCGGCGCATTCTGCAGCAGCGTCGACCAGGTCAATTGGCTGGAATGGCTTACCGTGCCGCTGACGCTGTTGTTCTTCAACTTCGGCGTGTACATGGTCCATCGTCATCTCGGCCATCATAAAAAAACCTTCGCGAAAATGTTCTACGCCCGCCACGCCGGCGACCATCACAGCTTCTTCACCCCCGGCCACATGACCTACGACAGCGCCCGCGACTGGCGGGTGATCCTGTTCCCGGCGTGGCTGATCGTGATCCATACGCTGCTCATCACCCTGCCCTTGTGGTGGCTGGTCGCGCAGGTCAACGCCAACGTCGCCGGGTTGTTCGGCGGTTGCATGGTCCTTGGTTATCTGACCTACGAAGTGTTTCACGCCGCCGAACACCTGCCTCCGGACAATCCACTGACGCGTCTACCGTGGATCCGTCAGATGCGCCGTCTGCACGAACTGCATCACCGTCGCGAGCGCATGCAAGAGCGCAATTTCAATATCGTCCTGCCGCTGATGGACTACCTGTTCGGCACCCTGTACTGGGAGCCGGAAGTCGCCCCTTTGAGCTATTCGAGAATGCCCATGACCCGCCAACAGCACACGATCGATATCGCCGGCGAACCGATTGCCGTACTCGCCTATGCCGCCACGGTCAGCCGTTGGCCCGAATGGCATCCGTCGTCGCTGAAAATCGACGGCCCGCAAGGCCCGCTGCATGCGGGTTCAGGTTTTGAAGAAGACATTCATGCCGGTGGCCGTACCGGTCATCTCCGCTGGCAAGTGACCGAGTATCTGCCGGGGCGGCGCTGGTGCGCACGGGCGCAGGGGGATCACGGTTTGTCGCTGGAGCTGACGTATGAATGCGCGGCTGAAGGTGTCGGCACTCGTTTCGTGCGCACGCTGGATTATCGTTTTGACGGCTTGGGTATGCGTATCGCCAATCGGCTGTTGCTGAAACGACGCATCGAGCGCGAGTCCGCCGCATCCATGCTCGCGCTGCGGGACAGGGCTGCGCAGTACCTGGCGTCAGTGAGGGCCAGCGCATGAAGTGGCGGCGGGTGCTGTTGCTGCTGATTGCCGTGGTCATCGGGTTTTTACTGTTGATGCCCACCCGGGTTGAGCCCGTCGCCTGGCACCCGTCACCGGCGCCCTCGCTCAAGGAGGGTGTCTATGCAGAAAATCAACGACTGAAAAACATCGCGCAGGTCGGCCCCAGTGACATCGACGGACCGGAAGCGTTGCTATTGGAAAGCGACGTTTTGATCACCGGTCTGCATGACGGACGACTGATCAGCAGCAGCCTCGATGGCCAGCAACGCAAGGTGCTGGCCGATACCGGCGGGCGTCCGCTGGGCCTGGCGCGGCATCCTAACGGTTTGCTGGTGATTGCTGACGGGGTCAAGGGTTTGCTGTCCCTCGATGCTCAGGGCCGGCTGATACCCCTGAGCACCGCCGCCAATGGCCTGGCATTCGGATTCACCGACGATGTGGCGATCGACAAATCCGGGCACTACGCCTACTTCAGCGATGCCTCCAGCCGTTGGGGCTATGGTCATGACGGCGAGGCGATCATTGAGCACGGCGGTGACGGACGCCTGTTACGCTACGATTTTCAGACCGGCAAGACCAGCGTGTTGCTTGACAAGCTGGAGTTCGCCAACGGCGTGACCCTCGGTCCCGATGATGCCTATGTGCTGGTCAACGAAACCGGTGCCTACCGCATCAGCCGCTTCTGGCTGACCGGGCCCAAGGCGGGCACCCACGACCTGTTCATCGACAACCTGCCTGGACTGCCAGACAACCTCGCGTTCAATGGCAGCGACCGCTTCTGGGTGGCGCTGTATGCGCCGCGCAATGCCTTGCTCGATGGCACCGCCGGGCATCCGTTCGTACGCAAGATGATTGTCCGGGCGCTGACCGTGCTGCCGAAACCGGTGGAAAAGCGCGGGTTTGCGCTGGGGCTGGATTTGCAGGGCAAGGTGATCGCCAATTTGCAGGATGCCAGTAGCGGGAATTATTCGCCGATTACCACGGTTCGCGAATATGGCGACTGGTTGTATTTCGGCTCGTTGAAGGCGACGCATATGGCGCGGTTGCCGTTGGCTGAAGCCTTGAAGTGAGGCTGGTGTTTTGGTGTCGGATTAACTGACGCCATCGCTGGCAAGCCAGCTCCCACAGGTACTGGATCGTTCGCACTATCTGTTAACGACAAAGATCCTTGTGGGAGCTGGCTTGCCAGCGATGGCGGTCTGTCAGTTAGAGGACTTGTCGAACTTTTCGGGGTCTTCGTCTTCGGGAAGATCCTTGTCCGGCTCTTCAGGATTGGCGGTGGTATGCGCCGGGCTGTTGGGTTCGGGATGGGTGGGCACGGGGTCGAATGCGCCCTGCTCTTCACTGGGGAATTTGTCGTTGTTCATAAGGCACCTCGCAAAGAGTCGATGATTGAAGACTCTGTACATTCGAGGTGCCGGTCGGGGCTGTCGTTCCAGTCAATCCGTAACCGCAGGTCGGCGGATCAACAGCGGCTCAGGACTTTGCCTGTAACTGCTCGACGATTTTGTCTTTGACCTGCAAGCGCTTCTCTTTGAGTTTCTTCAGCACATCGTCGCTGGGAGCATCCGACTGGGCGGTTTCGGCCTTGACCACTTCGGCATCAGCTTCGGAATACTTGTTGATCAGTGAATCCAGTAAAGGATCCTTGGAGCGTTTTAGCTGGATCTCGTCCTTTGCAATCTTCAAGTCCTGTAACAGGTCATGGGGAACCGGCATGGAACACCTCCGTGAGTTGATCGGTGGCCAACGCGACCGATTGCGCTGGTCAGTTATCAGAATGGCCTCGGACAGGCCGTTCTGTCGACCACCTGTCTGACCAGCGGTGCCCGTTCGTCGCCCTGTCGCAAATGCGATAAAACCTTTGTCCGCCGTCCTGTCTCCATTGGATAACGCTCACAACAAACTGCGTGGAGATACACCAATGGACGGATTCAACCTGCGTCACCTCGCCCTCGCTGTCGCACTGAGTGCCAGCATGGGCAGCGCCTTTGCGGCCACCGACAATAATTTCGTCGATAACGCCGCTGCCGGTGGCATCGCCGAAATCGAAACCAGCCGTCTCGCCCTGGAAAAAAGTCAGTCGGCCGACATCAAGGCGTTCGCCAACATGATGATCACCGATCACGGCAAGGCCAACGATGAACTGGCGACGATTGCCAAGGCCCATGACATCAAGGTCCCGGACGACACCACGCTGGTCAAACAGGCCAAGGAGAAAATTCTTGATATGCGCGACGAGTCCTTCGATGCGGCCTACGCCAACAATCAGGTCAAGGCCCACGAAGAAACCATCGAGTTGTTCAAGAAAGAAGCCAATACCGTGACGGACGACCAGGTCAAAGGCGCGACCGAGCTGAAAGCCTTTGCGCAGAAAATGCTGCCAGCGCTGGAAAAACACCTGGCGGCAGCGAAGGAGCTGCAGGCCAAGCATCCGAGCAAGTAAACCTCTGACTGCAAAACAAACAGGCCGCATCCAATGGATACGGCCTGTTTGTTTTCTACCCCGACTAACCCCCGTCCGTATCAATATCCGCATCCGTCTCCTCCCCCGGCTGCGGACGATCCGGCTTCGGCTCGAAACCCGGGCTGAATTCATTGTCGTTATCGGTATTTCGATTCTTCTGGTCCACCGCCGGATCAGCACTCTGCGTCTGCTCAGTCTCGCCTTGGCGTTGCGCAGGCTGCGTCGGCGCCGGTTGCCCCGGCACTTGCGGGTCGATCGCCGGATCATTGCGATTGATTGGCTCCGCGGATTGGTTTTGCTCGTTCATAAGCACCTCGTAGGTCAAAGCGGGCGCGACCGAAACCAGTCGGGCCTTGCAGATTCGAAGCCAGTACCGCGCCAACGTTCAAAACATCGCGCCTTACAGGCATGCCGACTAGAGTTACCGAGGCGTTTCTTGCGCCAGATCAAAAATATCCTTGCAAGAGCGAACAACTATTTCGAACGGCAACGGTCACTGACTTCGCGCCGATCAGATTTGCGAAATCGGCCCCCAATTCGCTACGGAGCAACAGGCACATGGCAGCACTGCAGAACAGCACACTCGATGCGATGAAAAACAAACAGGCACAACTGCTGGGCGAATGGATCAACGGACTGGAAACCAGCGGCGCCACCCGCAACCTGAAAGACCACGACGTGCAACAACAGACCAGCGAATTCCTGCAATTGGTCGTTAGCGGGCTGGAAAACGACAACGGCACCAACATCAATGCACCAGGCTGGGAAGCGACGCGGCAGTTCCTCGAAAAGCTGTCGCACAGCCGTGCCCTGCTCGGCCAGGATTCGCAACAGACCGCCAGCTTCATTTTCTCCCTCAAAGGCCCGTTGTTCACCCTGCTGCAAAGTCACTACAAAGACCAACCGGCGCTGCTGGCAGAACAGCTGTGGGAGGTCTCCGAGCTGCTCGACGCCTTCGGCCTGCACACCATCCGCACGTTCCAGAAATCCCGTGAAGCGGTGATCAAGCGTCAGCAGGAAGAGCTGCTCGAATTGTCCACGCCAGTGGTCAAGCTGTGGGACGGCGTGCTGGCGTTGCCGATGATCGGCACCCTCGACTCCCAGCGCACACAAGTGGTGATGGAGTCGCTGCTGCAACGCATCGTCGACACCGGTTCGGAAATCGCCATCATCGACATCACCGGCGTGCCGACCGTCGACACCCTGGTCGCTCAGCACCTGCTGAAAACCGTGACGGCGATCCGCCTGATGGGTGCCGATTGCATCATCAGCGGCGTGCGTCCGCAGATCGCGCAAACCATCGTCCACCTAGGCCTCGACCTGCAAGGCGTGGTGACCAAGGCTAATCTGGCCGATGCACTGAAACTGGCCCTGACCCGCCTGGGTGTCAGCCTCGTCAAGACGGTTTAAGCATGGAACGTATCCCGATTCTTCAAATGGGCGAATTCCTGCTGGTGACCATTCAGGTCGACATGCATGACCAACTCGCCCTGACCCTGCAGGACGATCTGTCCGAACGCATCAGCAAAACCTCGGCGCGCGGGGTGTTGATCGACATCTCGGCGCTGGACATGGTCGATTCGTTCATTGGCCGCATGATCGGCACCATCTCCGGGCTGTCGAAAATCATGGACGCCGAGACCATGCTGGTTGGTATGCAACCGGCGGTAGCGATCACGTTAGTCGAGCTCGGCCTGACCCTGCCCGGCGTCAGCACGGCGTTGAACGTCGAGCGTGGGATGAAACTGTTGCAGGAACGAGTACGCCAGCAATGATCGTGCGCAGCAGCGGTACTCAACCGATCAACATCGAACAGGACGTGGTGCTGGCCCGCCAAACCGCGCGCAAACTGTCCACCGAGTGCGGCATGCGCCTGATCGACCTGACCAAACTGGTCACGGCCGTCTCGGAGCTGGCACGCAACACCATGGTTTACGGTGGTGGCGGCGACATGGACTGGCAGATCCTCGAGGATAACGGCCGCGTCGGCCTGCGCCTGACCTTTCGCGACGAAGGCCCGGGCATTCCAGACCTAAAACTGGCGATGACCGACGGCTGGACCTCCGGCAGCGGTCTGGGTCTGGGTCTGACGGGCGCAAAACGGCTGGTCGACGAATTCGAACTGGACACCGAGCCCGGCAAGGGCACTCGCATAACGATTACCCGATGGACATGAACATCAGTGGGTCATTGACCCAGGTATTACTGATCGAAGACAGCAGCCAGATCGGCCATGCCCGGCGCAGCGCGCAACAGCTCGCCGAACAACATGGTTTTGGCGAAAGCGATGCAGGGCGCGTGGCACTCATAGCCACCGAGCTGGCGAGCAATCTGCTCAAGCATGCCGGTCACGGCGAACTGCACCTGCGGTTATTGCCGCGACAGGGCGACGCCGGTATCGAGATGATCGCGGTGGACCGGGCCAAGGGTTTTGATCTGCAGGCGTGTCTGACCGACGGTTTTTCCACTGGCGGCACCCAAGGCATCGGTCTTGGCGCCGTGTCACGCCAGGCGGACGTGTTTGACGTGTACGCCGATCATCGCGGCGCGGTGCTGCTCGCCCGTTTGTATCCGCGCAGCGACCGCCAGGCGGATCTGCTTTACGGCGTCAGCCAGCACTCGCTGCATAACGATCCGGCCTGCGGCGATGTCTGGCATCTGGCGTATCACGGCGCCGACATCAGTGCGCTGATCGTCGACGGTCTCGGCCACGGCGAAGACGCCGAGAAAGCCGCTCGCGCCGGTGAGCAAGCGTTCGCCGATGCGCCGTTCAGCTCACCGGTGATGCTGATGGAAGACATGCACCGCGAGATGATCGGCACCCGTGGCGGCGCAGTGGCATTTGCGCAGTTTCACGCCGACCGTGCCAGCCTGACGTTTGCCGGGGTCGGCAACATCGGCGCCAGCCTGATTGCCGTCGACAAGTCGCGCGGCCTGGCTTCGCACCCGGGCATCGTTGGCGGCCAATACCGAAAAGCCCAGCCCTTTGACTATGCTCACGTGAACGGACATCTATTGATCATGTACAGCGACGGCTTGCAGTCCCGTTGGAATCTTCAAGACTATCCCGGTCTGGTGCACCGCCATCCCGCCGTGATAGCCAGCGTCCTGCATCGCGACTTCTGTCGTGGGCGTGACGATGTAACGGTACTGGTCGTTGCCCTGGAGGCCGCCCATGGCTGAGTCGCCCAACTTGAGCAATGCCGAACAGGCCGCGCTGATCGCGCAACTGCAAAGCGAAACGGCGGCCCTGCGCGAAGAACTCGACGAAACCAATCAGGGCGTACTGGCCCTGTACGCCGAACTCGACACTCAGGCCGAAGAACTGCGTCAGGCCTCGGATCTGAAAAGCCGCTTTCTGTCGTACATGAGCCACGAGTTCCGCACCCCGCTGGGCTCGATCCTCAGCATCAACAGCTTGCTGGCCGACGAACTCGACGGGCCGCTGAGCCCCGAGCAGCACAAACAGGTGGCCTTCGTCAGCACCGCGGCCCGTGAACTCAGCGACATGGTCGATGACTTGCTCGATCTGGCGAAAATCGAGGCCGGGCGCATCACCATTTCTCCGGCATGGTTCGACATGTTCGACCTGTTCTCCGCCCTGCGCGGAATGTTCCGGCCGATTGTCGATGCAACCGCAGTCGATCTGATCTTCGAAGAGCCGGTCGGCCTGCCGCGCCTGTACACCGATGACAAGAAGCTCGCGCAGATCCTGCGCAACTTCATTTCCAACTCGCTGAAGTTCACCACCCGTGGTGAAGTGCGGGTCTCGGCGCGACTGGAAGGTGCCGATAAAGTGCGCTTTGCCGTCACCGATACCGGAATAGGTATCGCCGCCGAGCTGCATGGCGCATTGTTCGAAGACTTTTCCCAGGTCGACTCGCCGTTGCAGAAACGCCTGCGCGGCACCGGTCTGGGCTTGTCGTTGTGCAAGCGCTTCGCGGCTCTGTTGGGTGGCGAGGTCGGCATGGACAGCGCGCCGGGGGTCGGTTCGACCTTTTTCGTGATCATTCCGTTGGCGATCGCTTTGGAGAACGTCGATGAAACGTGACATCCGCCTGTTGATCGTCGATGACAACGTCGCCACCCGCTATGCCTTGCGCAAGCGCCTGGAACGCCACGGATATGAGGTGCTGGAGGCTGGCACCGGCACCGACGGCCTGGCGTTGATCGAGAGCGAACCACTCGATGCGCTGATTCTCGACGTCAACCTGCCGGACATGAGCGGCTTCGACATCGTGCGCATCCTGCGGGCCGATCCGCGCACCGCTTTGCTGCCGGTGATCCATGTCTCGGCCGCTTCGATCCAGACTGGCGATATCATCACCGGCCTCAACGCCGGGGCCGATGCCTACCTGATTCATCCGGTCGACCCGGACGTGCTGCTGGCGACCTTGCGCACCCTGCTACGGGTGCGCGACACGGAAAATGCCCTGCGCGAAAGCGAGGCGCGGTTTCGCGAAATCTTCGCCAATGTTTCCGCACCGATCGCAGTGCTCGATGCCACTCTCAAGGTGCATGAGTGCAATCACGCATTCAACCAGTTGATTCTGGATAACCGCGATCCACAAACCCTGAGCGAATGCTTCGCCGACGAACAAGGCGCCATTCTCAATGAGCTGCGTTTGCGCCTGGTCGATGGCGAGCGCTGGAAAGGCACGTTGAACATGCGCGTGCAGGGTGAGATTCGCGAAACCGAGTGGCAGATTTCGCCGTATCGCACGCCGGAGCTGAGCCTGGTGTTCGTCGAAGACGTCACCGAACATCGCCATCGCGAGCGTTCGCATCTGGCGCGCCTGGACGACACCACGTCGCAACTGGCGCGCGCCGAATCGCAGTTGCTGCAAGTGCAGAAAATGGATGCACTGGGCAAGCTCACCGGGGGTATCGCTCACGACTTCAACAACCTGCTGACCGGCATCATCACCAGCCTTGAGTTGATCCAGAAACGCATCGCCGACGACCGTCCGGAAAAGGTCAGGTTTTACGCCGAAGCGGCTCTGAATTCGGCGATGAGCGCGGCCGCCCTAACCCACCGCTTGCTGGCGTTCGCGCGCCAGCAACCGCTGGACACGCGCCCGGTAGATATCAACGAGCATGTGCGTTCACTTGAAGAACTGTTGGTGCGCACCATCGGTGAACGGATTGCCCTCAAGCTTGAACTGACCAATAAACCGGCGATTGCACTGGTCGATCCGAGTCAGCTGGAAAGCGCGATGCTCAACCTGGTGATCAACGCCCGCGATGCGCTGCCCCAGGGCGGCAACATCTGGGTCAACACCTATGCGGCTTACTCCCACGGCGACCCGAATCTGGCCGACGGTGCCTATGTCGCGTTGTCGGTACGCGATGACGGCACCGGTATCGAACACAATGTGATCGACAAGGTTTTTGATCCGTTCTTCACCACCAAACCGCTGGGTCAGGGCACGGGGTTGGGGCTGTCGACGATTTATGGTTTTGCCCGCCAGTCCGGCGGCGATGCGCACATCCGCAGCGTGGCGCGGCGCGGCACCGAAGTGACGATCATGTTGCCGGCCACCAGCGATCCGACCGGGGTCGACATTCCAGCGCCGGCGGTCGATCCGCAAGGCAGCGGCGAGCACGTGCTGATTGTCGAAGACATGCCGTCGGTGCGGATGTTCGTCACCGAAGTGCTGGAGGATGCCGGTTATCGCTGCACCCAGGCGGCTGATATCGAGACCGCGCTGGAGCGTCTGCAAAATGATCCGACAATCAACCTGTTGCTGTCCGACGTCGGTTTGCCACGCATGAGCGGCCGCGAACTGGCGGACGTTGCCCGGGGCTGGCGCGAGGGCTTGCCGATCCTGTTCATGACCGGCTACGCCGAAACGGCGATCAATCGCCAGGTGTTCCTCGGCGACGGCATGGAAATGCTGGTCAAACCGTTCCAGATCAGCGAACTGCTCGATAAGGTCCGCCGCACAATCGACGGCGCCTGACCCACGCTATCGCTGGCAAGCCAGCTCCCACAGGTTTTGCGGTGTACTCAAAAATCAGTACACCCCAATCACTGTAGGAGCTGCGGCACGCTGCGATCTTTTGATCTTGCCTTTTCGGATCAAGATCAAAAGATCGCAGCGTGCCGCAGCTCCTACAGGGAGGTGTGCTATTGGCTTAAGGCGCGGGCGAGGAACGGCGCAGTCCGGCTCTTTTTGCTGGCGGCGACTTTCTGCGGGGTGCCGGCGACCACAATCTTGCCGCCCTGATCCCCCGCCCCCGGGCCGATATCGATCACCCAGTCGCTCTGCGCGACCACGCGCATTTCATGCTCGACCACGATCACCGTATGCCCGGCCGCCACCAGCGTATCCAGTTGCTCCAACAGCCGATCGACATCGCGCGGATGCAGGCCGGTGGTCGGTTCGTCCAGTACATACAGGGTCGCGCCACGCTGATTGCGCTGCAGCTCGGTGGCCAGTTTGATCCGTTGCGCCTCACCACCGGAGAGTTCCGTGGCCGGTTGCCCGAGCCGCAGATAACCCAGGCCGATATCGTGCAAGACCTCCAGCGCACGGCGAATGCCAGGCTGCCCGGCAAAAACGTCCAGCGCTTCATCGACAGTCAGTTGCAACACCTGGGCGATGCTCAAGCCTTCCCACAAAACCGCCAAAGTCTGCGGGTTGTACCGCGCGCCATGACAGGTCGTGCACGGCGCATACACGCTGGGCATGAACAGCAACTCGACACTGACAAAGCCTTCACCTTCGCACGTCGCGCAACGACCCTTGGCGACGTTGAAGGAAAACTGCCCGGCGTCATACTCCGCTGCCCGCGCTTCGGCTGTCGCGGCGAACAGCTTGCGCACGTTGTCGAACAGCCCGGTGTACGTCGCCAGATTGGAGCGCGGCGTGCGACCGATAGGCTTCTGATCGACCTGCACCAGCCGTTTGATCGACTCCAGACCGGCAATGACCTGACCGCTGCTGGCCTGCGGCGCGTCGTCTTCAAGACTCGGTTCTTCAGTTTCAGCCTCGACAGTCGGACGTCCCAGTTGCGCGCCGACCAGCTCCAGCAACGCCTGACTGACCAGACTCGACTTGCCGGAACCGGACACGCCGGTCACCGCAGTGAAACAGCCCAAGGGAAACTCGGCACTGAGATTGCTCAGGTTATTGCGGCTGATGCCCGCCAGTTTCAGCCAGCCCGATGGCTTGCGCGCCGTCCGTGTCGGCCGCGGCTGATCGGCAAACAGATAGGCACGGGTCTGCGACTCTGCCACCTCGGCCAGCCCTGCCGGCGGACCGCTGTACAACACCCGGCCGCCCTTCTCGCCCGCTGCTGGCCCAACGTCGATCAGCCAGTCAGCGCGGCGCATGGTTTGCAGATCATGCTCGACCACAAACAATGTATTGCCATCGGCCTTCAAACGCTGCAAGGCCTCGAACAGTGCCTCGCCATCAGCCGGATGCAGACCGGCAGAAGGCTCGTCGAGGACGTAGATCACCCCGAACAGCTGCGAACCCAATTGCGTGGCCAGGCGCAACCGCTGTAGCTCACCGGAGGACAAGGTCGGCGTGCTGCGCTCGAGTGCCAGATAGCCCAGACCGAGATCGGTCAAGGTGCTGACACGCTCCAACAGATCCTCGGCAATGCGCTGCGCCGCCAGACGCTTTTCCAGCGACAGGTTCGGCGTGTGCCGCACATCCGGCGCGCTGGCGTGGCCACTGGCACCCTGGGCGACGCGTTGCTGGCGTGCTGCGCGGGTCTGCGCATGGCTCAAGGCCTCGCCGGTTTCCTCGGCGTGTTCCAGGTAACTGGCCGCCGCCACCGGCCGCAACACTTCGGCGACTTGCAACAACGGCATCTGCGACAGCTCGCCGATGTCATAGCCGGCAAACGTCACCGACAACGCCTCGCGCTTCAGGCGTTTGCCCTCGCACAACGGGCAAGGGCTGCCGAGCATGAACTGCGCAACGCGCTTCTTCATCAGCGCACTTTGCGAATGCGTGAACGTATGCAGGATGTAGCGCCGGGCGCCGGTGAAGGTGCCCTGATAACTCGGTTCCATTTTGCGCTTGAGGGCGACGCGGGTTTCCTCCGGGGTCAGCCCGGCATACACCGGCACGGTCGGGGTTTCTTCGGTGAAGAGAATCCACTCGCGCTGCTTTTTCGGCAGCTTGCGCCAAGGAATGTCGACGTCGATGCCCATGGTCACGAGGATGTCACGCAAGTTCTGCCCCTGCCATGCCAGCGGCCAGGAGGCTACGGCGCGTTGGCGAATGGTCAGGTTCGGATCGGGCACCATCAGCGCTTCGGTGACTTCGTACACCCTGCCGAGACCATGACACTGCGGGCAGGCGCCCTGCGGCGTGTTCGGCGAAAAGTCCTCGGCGTACAACATCGCCTGCCCCGGCGGATAACTGCCGGCGCGGGAATAAAGCATGCGGATCAGGCTCGACAGCGTGGTCACGCTGCCCACCGATGAGCGCGTGCTCGGTGTTCCGCGCTGCTGTTGCAGGGCCACGGCGGGCGGCAAGCCTTCGATGGAATCGACATCCGGCACACCGACCTGATCGATCAGCCGCCGCGCATAGGGCGCCACCGATTCGAAATAGCGCCGCTGCGCTTCGGCATACAAGGTCGAGAACGCCAGCGACGACTTGCCCGACCCGGACACCCCGGTGAACACCACCAACGCGTCGCGGGGAATGTCGACATCGACGTTCTTCAGATTGTGCTCACGGGCGCCGCGCACCCGGACCATGCCGGCGGGTGCTTTGGAATTACGCTTGGAGGTCATTGGCGGGCCTTTTCTGAAAAGTTGCAATCTCCGTAATTGCCGAGATCTTTGTGGCAAGTAAAACCTTTGTGGTGAGGGGATTTATCCCCGATTGGCTGCGCAGCAGTCATAGATACTGATAATGCAGTTCATCTGGGAAACTGCTTGGGAGTGCTGCGCACTCCATCGGGGATAAATCCCCTCACCACAAATAATCACCTGCCCCTGAAAACACTTCTGTCGCAGGTCAGGCACCGAGCACCGAACGAATCATCTGCAACAGCGCTTCGGGGCTATAGGGTTTGCCTAACAGATGCGTATCAGGGCTGAGTTGGTGATTGCGCGAAATGATGTCGCGGGTGTGTCCGGAGGTGAACAGCACCGCCACCGGTGGCGACTGGACCTTGGCCCACGCCGCCAGATCGGAGCTCTTGATCAGCCCCGGCATGACCACGTCGGTGAAAATCAGGTCGATGTCGGCGCCCTCCAGCAGCATTTGCATTGCCGCGTCGCCATTGCCGGCAGTCAACACGCGATAGCCTTCCTCGCGCAGCAATTCCACCGCCGAGGCGCGCACCGCGTCGTTGTCCTCGACCACCAGAATCCTTTCGTGACCACCGCGCTGCTGCGGGTCGATGCTCGGCGACTCATCGACGATCGCGCGCAGGCTGCGCGGAAAGTACAACTGCACCCGCGTCCCCTCGCCCACGGTGCTGTCGATCTCGACATGCCCGCCGCTCTGTTTGACGAAACCGAAGACCATACTCAAGCCGAGCCCGGTGCCCTGGCCGTCGGCCTTGGTGGTGAAGAATGGCTCGAATACCTGCTCGAGCATCTGCGGCGGAATGCCCGCGCCGCTATCGCTGACCGCGACGCGGACAAACTCCCCCGGAAGAATCCCTTTGCCCATGCAGAACTCGCGGTCGAGCCTTACATTGGATGCGCTGAGCCCGATGGTGCCCTCGCCCTTCATCGCATCGCGGGCATTGATTGCCAGGTTGAGAATGGCGTTTTCCAGTTGATTGCGGTCGACGTTGATGTGCCACGGCTCGTGCGGTAACTGCACGTCGATCTGGATGGTTTCACCCAGCGCCCGCTGCAACAGCTCACCGACGCCCTCAAAGATCTGCCGAGGATTGCACACCGCCGGCGACAGCGGCTGGCGACGGGCGAACGCGAGCAATTGCGACGACAACTTGGCCCCACGCTCGACCGCCGCCAGCGAGGCACTGACTCGCCGTTGCACGTTGGCGTTGTCGCGCTCATGCCGCGCCAGCAAATGCAGGTTGCCGGCGATCACTTGCAGCAGGTTATTGAAGTCATGCGCGACGCCCCCGGTGAGTCCGCCAATCGCTTCAAGCTTTTGCGATTGGCGTAATTGCTCCTCGGCGGCCAGTCGCGCCTCGACTTCATCAGCCACGCGCTGCTCAAGGTTGCGGGTAAATTTCAGCAGGGATTCTTCGGCGTTCTTGCGTTCATGGATGTCGATCAAGACACCGGGGAAGCGCAGGGCTACGCCGCGCTCATCGAACTCGCAGCCGCCGCTGGCCAGGACCCACAGGTAACTGCCATCGCTGCGCAGGACCCGGTATTCGGCGTTATATGGCTCGCCGGTCTGCACGCAATGGGCGACGCGTTCCTGAACCCAGGCGCGGTCATCGGGATGAATGCGCGACTCGGCAATGTGCTGCGCCAGATTGCTCAGATCATGTTCCGGCGGATAGGAAAACGTGCGGGCAAAACGCTCATCCGCCGACAGCACATTGTTCTTCACGTCCCAGACGAACGAGCCGAGCAAGGCCCCGGCATTCAACGCCAGCCGCACGCGCTCGTTGTCCGCGCGATAGGCCTCCTCGGCGGCTTGGCGCAAACGCTCGGAACGCATGAATTCGCTGGTTTCCACCACCATCGCCATGACCCCGGACGGACGGCCGTCATCGCCAGCCACGGGGCTGTAATACAGGTCCATCCAGACGTCTTCGGGAACGCCGTCGCGCAACAGCACCAGTTCCTTGTTGCGATACGACAAGGTGCCGCCGGCCAGACAGGTGTCCACGACATGCCGGTTGAACTCGGCGACTTCCGGCCAGCCCAGCTCTACCGGAGAGCCGAGCAGATACGGATGGCGACCGCCAGCGAATTCCGAGTAGGCATCGTTGTAGATCATGTAACCGGCATGCCCCCAGAGCATCACCATCGGCAGCGGCGAGGCGAGCATCATCTGCACCGTGCTGCACAGGCTGGCCGGCCAGTCCTGCAGAGGGCCGATTGCAGTGGCGCCCCAGTCGAACGCACAAATGCGTCCGGCCATTTCGCCTTTCCAGCCGCCACAGCCGTGGCTATCCGATAAAAACTGCATCGACTGACTCAGTGTCCTGTGGTGGTTGCCCGATAAACCGTGACGCCCAAAACGACGCAACGCCCGTGTGTTTCGAGCGTTGCCGAGCACATTGGTTTCATTAGAGGTATAGCCGATTTCGCACTGCCCGGAACTCAGACCCCGATCAGGTGCTTGAGCGGATGGTAGCCAGTTTTCATCTTCGCGGCGACGTCCAGAATCGCCTTTTCGATGCCATTGAGATGCATGCAAGTCAACTCGATGGCGGCGCTCTGATTACCGGCCTCGATGTACTCGATCAGACGCAGGTGTTCATCGTCGCGGCAGGCTTCGTGGCTGTCGTCATCCAGCGCCGCGGCGTACAGCGAGGCGCGGGAAATCAGCTTCTGAAACCAGTCAAGCAGCACTGGATTGTTGAGGCTGCGAGCGAGTTTGATGTGGAACTCGCCGAGCAGGTGAATCAGCCGTTCGTGATCCCCCGCCGCGTGCGCCTCGTCTTCGAGCAGCAGGTGTTCACGCAAGTCCTGCATCGCGGCGGTGTCCTTGCGCCGGCACAGTTCGGTGACGATGCCGATCTCGATCAGCCGTCGGGTTTCGAACAGCGAGCGGATCTCTTCGTTGCTCGGCAACGAAACCGATGCACCTTTATTGGGCTCGGTGGTGACCAGGCCATCGGCCTCCAATTGCTTGAGCGCGGCGCGCACCGACGTGCGGCTGACATTGAATAACTCCGCCAGCGATGCCTCGCCCAACTTCATCCCCGGGCGCAACGAGCGCTTGCTGATCGCCTCGTAAACCCCTTGGTAGACGCGGTCGACCGTGGTTTCCAGTTTCTTTTCGGTCATTCGAAAGCTCCTTTAGCGTCGGGCAACCAGCCCCTGGCGATGCATGGCCATGGAAAAAGGGGGTTGCACACGCAGATTAATCCGGGTATTTCTAAATTGCATTCAGATATTGCATACAATAATTAGAGGATTGCACCATTATGGGTCAACCAATAGCAATTGAAGTGCGTAACGTTTCCAAACGGTACTCTGATGATCCTGGCCTCGCGCCGGCCCTCGACAATGTTTCGGTGAATATCGCCGACAACGAATTCTTCACCCTGCTCGGCCCTTCCGGCTGCGGCAAAACCACCCTGTTGCGCACCATCGCCGGTTTCGAACACGTCAGTGAAGGCGAGATTCGTCTGGCCGGTGAAACGGTCAATCACCTGCCGCCGTTCAAGCGTCGGGTCAACACGGTGTTCCAGAGTTACGCGCTGTTTCCGCACATGAGTGTTGCGCAGAATATCGCCTTCGGCCTCGAGATGCAGGGTCTTGAACGCAAGTTGATTCCCGATCGGGTCAACGAAATGCTCGCGCTGGTGCAAATGGAGCATCTGGCCGGACGCAAACCGGCCGAACTGTCCGGCGGCCAACAGCAACGCGTGGCTCTGGCCCGGGCCTTGGCGCCGAAACCGAAAGTCCTGTTGCTCGACGAACCGCTGTCGGCGCTGGACCTGAAGCTGCGCAAGGAAATGCAGGTCGAACTCAAGCGCGTGCAGAAAGAAGCCGGGATCACCTTCATCTTCGTCACCCACGATCAGGAAGAAGCGCTGACCCTGTCCGATCGCATCGCCGTGATGTCGGCCGGCAAGATCCTGCAGATCGGCACGCCGACCGATATCTATGAACATCCGCAACACCGCTTTGTCGCGCAATTCATCGGCGACATCAACTTCCTCCCCGGCCACCTCAAACACGGCGAGCACAACGAAAAACTCTTCGTGCCCAACGGCATGCCAGTGGAAATCGCCTGCCAGCCGCAGGGTTTTGACGGCAGCAGCGTGCAACTGGCGTTCCGTCCGGAGCGCTCGCAACTGGTCGATGCCAGCCAGCCGCATCACTTGCGCGGGGTGATCGAAGCGGTGTTGTACGTTGGCACCGCGACGCTGTACCAGTGCCGCTTGAACAACGACATCAAAGTCATGCTGCGCGAAAACAACGAAGGCCTGAACCGTGGCCGTGCCGTTGGCGAACGCGTTGCCGTGCACTTGCCGCCGCACGCCTGCCTGTTGATGGAGGCCTGAGATGAGCGTCAGCAGCACTTCCCCCGCTCTCAACCGTGCGCTGTTGCTCAGCCCGGTGGTGTTGACCCTGCTCGCCCTGATCGCGATTCCACTGGGAATCATGGGCTACATCAGCCTGCTGCCGCGCAACACCTACGGCGGTGTCGACTGGCAGGCGCAATGGCAACTGCAAAGCTACGTGCAGCTGTTTTTCCAGGAAGGTTTCGACGGCGAACTGGAACTGAACTGGGTCTACGCCCAGGCGCTGTTGCGCTCGGTGCTGCAGGCCGGCGGCACCACGCTGTTGTGTTTCCTCTTCGGATTTCCGGTGGCGTTGTGGATGTCGAGCCTGACCCCGCGCCGGCGCAACCTGATGGTCTTGCTGATCACCATTCCGTTCTGGACCAACCTGCTGATCCGCAATTACGCGTGGCTGATCATCCTCCGCGAACAGGGCTGGGTCGCACAAAGCCTCAACGCGCTGTTCCCCGGTGCCGGTGGCATCACCCTGCTCTACAACGACTTCGCCGTCAGCGTCGGGCTGGTCTACAGCTTTCTGCCGTTCATGATTTTGCCGATCTACTCGACCCTGGAAAAACTCGACTGGCGTCTGGTCGAAGCCGCGTATGACCTCGGTGCCAATCGCTGGCATGCGCTGCGGCGCATCATCCTGCCGCTGTCGATGCCCGGCGTGATTGCCGGTGCGCTGCTGGTGTTCGTGCCGAGCCTTGGCGCCTTCATCACCCCGGCGATTCTCGGTGGCGGCAAGACATTGATGATCGGCAACCTGATCCAGCAGCAGTTCGGCACCGCGCGCAACTGGCCGCTGGGCAGCTCGTTGTCGTTCCTGTTGCTGGCGATTCTGCTGGTGTCGCTGGTGCTCTACGCGCTCTACAGCCGCAGCGCGGCGAAGCAGCTCAATCGAGGAGCGAAAGCATGATTTCCCTGCACCTGAAAAAACTCCCGGCGACCCGCGAAATCAGCCTGCTGATCCTCGCCTATCTGTACCTGCCGATCCTCGTGTTGATCGTCTACAGCTTCAACGCCAACCGCTCGGCGACGGTGTGGACGGAGTTTTCGTTCGCTTGGTACGGGCGGATTCTGGCCAACCCGTCGATCCAGACGGCGGCGCTGAATTCGCTCATCGTTGCGACCATCGCCACGGTCTGCGCCACGGCCATCGCGCTGCTGGCGGCACTGGCGACGTACCGGCCGTTTTACGGACAGAAAATGGTCGAGGGCGGGATCAACCTGCCGCTGATCCTGCCGGAAATCGTCACGGCAGTGGCGACGCTGCTGCTGTTCATGGCGCTGGGGATCAAGCTCGGTTTGCTGACAGTGATCGTTGCGCACATCGGCTTCTGCATTCCGTTCGCGTATCTGCCGATCCGTGCGCGACTCAACGATCTGGACAAGAGTTTGCTGGAGGCGGCGAACGATCTGTACGCCAATCCGTGGCAGGTGTTCCGCCGTGTGACCTTGCCACTGCTGTGGCCGGCGGTGTTGTCCGGTGCGGTGCTGGCGTTCGTGGTCAGCCTCGACGATTTCATCATGACCTTCTTCGTTGCCGGCCCCGGTTCGACGACGTTGCCGGTGTACATCTTCTCGGCAATCAAGGCTGGCGTGACCCCGGAGATCAACGCGATCTCGACGCTGATGCTGGTGATTTCCATCGTGCTGGTGGTGCTGGCCTTCTGGCTGGGCCAACGCGGCAAACAACAATAAACCTGGAGCGCTCTGTTCATGAACATCAAAAACATGCGTTTGGCTGTGTCCGGTCTGGCCCTCAGTTGTTTCACCGCGTTCAGCGCTCACGCCGCCGAGCCCAAGGAGTTGTTCTTCTACAACTGGACCGATTACTACCCGGTGGACCTGTTGGCCAAGTTCGAAAAGGAGACCGGGATCAAGGTCACCATGGATGGCTACGACAGCAACGAAACCCTGCTCGCCAAATTGCAGGCCGGCGGCGCCGCGTATGACGTGATCGTGCCGTCGCAGTCGATCATGCAGACGTTGATCAAACAGGATCTGCTAATGGAGATCGACACGCCGACCCTGAGCAATTTCCAGTACGTCAAAGGGCCGTTTCGCGACCCGAGTTTCGACCCCGGCCGCAAGTTTTCGGCACCGTATCTGTGGGGCACCACCGGGTTCTCCTACGACAGTGCGCGGGTGCCGGGGGGCAAACTGGATGATTCGTGGAAAGAGTTCTTCGAACCGCGCAAAGAGCTGCAAGGCCAACTCGCCGCGCTCGATACGTCAAGCAGCGTGATCAACGCCGCCAGCCATTATCTGAACGTCGACGAATGCAGCGAAAATCCGCAGGACGCCAAGCGCATTCTCGAACTGCTACAAAAGCAGAAACCGTTCCTGAAGATGTACAGCTCGGACAACACCGTCGACCGCATGGCCTCGGGCGAAGTGATCATGATGCAGAACTGGAACGGCTCGACCGCCCGGGCGACGTTACAGAAGAGCACGATCAAGTACGTCTATCCGCGTGAAGGCCTGGCGATGTTCCAGGACAACTTCGCCGTGCCGAAAAGCGCACCGCACCCGGGCAACGCGAAGATCTTCATCGACTGGATGATGAAGCCGGAAAACGCCGCGGCTGTGTCCAATGCCATCGCCTATGCCAACGGGATTCAGAGCGACCAGTTGCTCGATGCGAAATGGAAAGTCATGGACGCCATCAACATGCCCGACGAATACGCCTCGCGCCTGCGCCCGGAGAAGGAATGCAGCAACAAAGCGCGCGAGCTGCAGGACCGGATCTGGTCGAAGCTCAAGGGTTGATCGTCTGATCTGAAACCGAGGCGCGACCAATCGCGAGCAGGCTCACTCCTACAAGGGGAATGGATCGTTCACACCTTTCCTGTCCCACACAAACCACTGTAGGAGCGAGCCTGCTCGCGAAGAGGCCCGCCCGGCCAACACATAATTCAAAGACCTGAATGAGGTTTGTATGACCCAGCCACACTGGCTACGCAACGTACGCCCCTACGGCGCCCTCGCCGAAGACCTGCTGATCGAAAACGGCCGCTTCACTCAACGCCGCCCAGCCTCCAACGCGTCGCTGACAGCCACCGACATCGACGGCCAGAACCAGCTGCTCACCGCCCCTTTGGTGGAAAGCCACGTCCACCTCGACAAGACCCTCTACGGCCAACCGTGGCGCCCGAACAGTGCCGGGCCGACGCTCAAGGACTACATCAGCAACGAACGCCGCATTCTCCGTGAAGTAACAGCACCGATCGCCGAACGCGCCGGCGCGCTGCTGGAAAACTGCATCGCCCGTGGTTCGCTGACCATGCGCTGCCACGTCGACATCGACCCGGAGTTCGGCCTGCGCCACGTCGAGGCCATGCAGCAATTGCGCGAGAGCTACAAAGACCTGATTGATCTGCAACTGGTGGTGTTCCCGCAGACCGGCCTGATCAGTCGCCCCGGCACCGCCGAACTGATGCGCGAAGCGATGGCGCTGGGCGTGGAAAACGTCGGTGGGCTCGACCCGTGTGGCATCGACAACGATCCCATCGCGCAGCTGGATTTCGTCTTCAAACTGGCGGCTGAATTTGGCCGTGGCGTCGACATTCACCTGCATGACAAAGGTGAACTGGGCCTGTGGCAGATCGCGCGGATTGCCGATTACACCGAGCGCTTCAACCTGCAAAACCGAGTGATGATCAGCCACGCCTACTGCCTGGGCATGTTGCCGTGGAGTCAGGTCAAACCGCTGGCTGAGCGTCTGGCGGCGCTGGGGATTTCGCTGATGAGTTCCGCCCCGGCCGATTGCGCCGTTCCACCGTTTCTGGCGCTGCGCGAGGCCGGCGTCAACGTTTGTCTCGGTTCCGATGGCATTCGCGATGCGTGGTCGCCGATGGGCAATGGCGACATGCTTGAGCGAGCGATGTTGCTGGCGTTTCGTTTTGACTTGGGCAAGGACGAAGAACTGGCGGCGGCGTTTGCAGCAGCCACGGTCAACGGTGCCCGGGCGTTGGGTATCGAGGGATATGGTTTCGACATCGGCGGGCCTGCGGATTTCCTGCTGATGCCCGTCGAGACGCTCGGTGAGGCGGTGGTGTCGCGGCCACTGCGTCAGGTTTATCGCAGCGGTGAGCTGATCGCCAGCGGTGGCCGTTTGCTGGTCAGCCGTCTGTGAAACGCATCGGCTTGAAAGCCACTTGCGTGGTCGGCTTCGACGGCACGCGGCATGTGCTGTGGCGTGACGGTGAAGTGGTGTTTTGCGGATCGCGGATCGAGTTTGTCGGGCGCGGATATGCGGGGCCAGTGGACCAGTGGATTGATTACGGCAACGCCCTGGTCGGCCCGGGTTTCATTGACCTGGACGCCCTCGGCGACCTCGATTCCACGGTACTCACCCTCGACAACGGCGATGAGCGCGCCATGGGCCGCATGTGGTCGGCGGAGTATCTGGCCCGTGGCCCACACGAGACGTTCAGCGCAGACGAAGAAGTTTTCAAATATCGCTACGCCTTCACCCAATTGATCCGCAACGGCATCACCACGGCCATGCCGATCACCTCGATGTACTACCGCGAGTGGGCGGAAACCTACGACGAATTTGCCGCCGTTGCCGGGGTTGCTGGCGAACTCGGACTGCGCACTTATCTGGGTCCCTGCTACATGAGCGGCATGAGTTACTGGCATTCCGACGGCAGCCTCGGCCATCACTGGGATGAGGCGCGTGGACTGGCCGGGCTCGATGCTGCCGAACGCTTTTTCAAGGATTACGATGGCGCGCACAACGGTTTGATTCGCGGCGCATTGTTGCCCGATCGGATTCAGACCTGCACCCCGGCGTTGCTGCAACGCACTGCCGCGTTGAGCCGCGAACTGAATGCGCCGATGCGCCTGCATTGCTGTCAGGCGCTCAGTGAAGTGGCCATGGTCGAACAGTTGCGCGGCGCCACACCGCTGGCCTGGTTGCAACAACTGGACTTGCTCACGCCGCGCAGCCTGTTACCCCACGGCATCTACACCGCAGGCGCCGATGATCTGCAACGAGTCATCGACGGCGGCGCCAGTCTGGTGCATTGCCCGCTGGTATTCGCCCGTGACGGCGAGGCGCTGAACTCGTTCGGGCGCTATCGGGCCAAGGGCATCAACTTCGCCCTCGGCACCGATACTTGGCCGGCGGATCTGCTGGAAAACATGCGCCACGGCCTGAACATTGCGCGGTTGATGGAGGGCGGTTCTTCGCTGACCAGCAGCCTCGACCTGTACAACGCCGCCACCCTCGGTGGCGCGCAGGCGTTGGGGCGTGCTGACCTCGGACGTCTGGCCCCCGGCGCCAAAGCCGACATCACCGTATTCAATTTGCGCGGCCTGCATCTGGGGCCGCTGTTCGATCCACTGAAAAACCTGCTGCTGGCCGGGCGCGGCGATGACTGCATCGCCAGTTACATCGACGGTCGCTGCGTGATGCACGACGGCCAGGTCAGCGGCGTCGACTACCCCGTCCTGCAACGCCAGGCCCAACGCCAATACGAAAAACTGCTGCGCAGCCACAGCGACCGGGCCTTTGCCCGACCGGACTGGAAAACCCTGTTCCAGCCGGCCATTCCGTTCGCCGATGACTACAGCGCCGAAGCGCCGTTGAGCGCAATCGATCCCCTTCTTTAGAGAGTTCTGCCATGCACAGTTTCGACTTCAGCCAACTCAGCCCACGGGAAAAATACAAAATCCTGATCGGCAGCGTCGTGCCTCGGCCGATTGCACTGGTCACCACCATTGATGGCGAAGGCCGGGTCAATGCCGCGCCGTTCAGCTTCTTCAATGCGCTGTCGGCGGACCCGCCGATCCTCGCGCTGGGTGTGGAGAATTACGGCGATCAGAGCCCGAAAGACACCACGCGCAATATCCAGTTGAATCAGGAATTCACCGTGAACATCGTCAGCGACGCGCTGGTGGAGGCGATGAATGTCTGCGCCGTGCCGTTCGCGCCGGGCTTCGATGAACTGACCGCTGCGGGTCTGACGGCGATCCCCGGCACCACGGTCAAATGTCCGCGCATCGGTGAAGCGCCGGTAGCACTGGAGTGTCGACGGATGATGGCGCTGAACATCGGTCAATCGCGGGAAATCATTTTTGGCGAGGTGTTGATGGCGCATGTGCGCGATGAGTTGATCGACCCGAAAACGCTGTACATCGATCAGTTGGGCCTGGATGCCATCGGGCGCATGGGTGGCCATGGTTACGCGCGAACACGCGATTACTTCGATTTGCCGACCCGCTCATTGCAAGCGTGGACGGAAGCGCCGGGCGGTGGCGAACGCTTTTGGCCAGAGTCAAAATAAACACTAACAGCAAAAGATCGCAGCCTTCGGCAGCTCCTACAGGGGAATGCATTCCAAATGTAGGAGCTGCCGAAGGCCGCGATCTTTTGATCTTTGCTGTTAATCCGTGCCGTATTTCGGCGAACGCGGCCCATACAGCAGGCCCGCTGGATGCCCCGCCGACAACAGGCGATTGCTCGCCACGCCGGCAATCGGATAACCGGCATCGGTGGAGCTGTTGATGATCTGCTTCACCGCCGCCGTGATCAGCATGCCGATCAGGCCGCCGCCACCGTTGTTGTTGCCCTCTTCGCTCGACGCCCGCGCCGAACCGGTCCACAGCGTCGTGCCGGTTTTCAGGTCAACCAGTTTCGCCGTCGCCGTCACCGCCGTTTCGCTGCTGATCACCATGTAACGCGTACCGTATTCGGTCACGGTGATGTACAGCGCAGCGTCGGCGCCGAAGATTTCCTTCAGCTTGTTCGCCGGAGCCTGATGGATGTCATCCGGGGTGGTCAGGCCGTTCTGGCGGAACGTCTCGTCAACCAGGGTAATCGGCAGCACATAGTAACCAGCCTCGGCCAGCGGGAACGTCACCTGCGACAACAGGCTGTACGACGCCTTGACGTCCGGCGAGGTGTTCAGCGGCGGCAGCACCAGAATGGACTTCGGACGCGCTTGTTTGTACGCCGAATAGTCCACGGTTTTCGGTGCGACACAGCCACCGAGAACGGTCAGCGCCAGGCCAGCGGCCAGCAGCTTCAGGGTGCGGGAGATCATTGCGCGTCTCCGGTCTTGGCGTTTTTCAGCAGAAAGTCCATGTACGTCCCGGACTCAGGGAACAAGGTTTTTTCGGTGCGCAACTGCTGCACCATCTGATCGTCCTTGCCCATGCTCAGGTACAGCAGCGCGAGATGTGCGTGGTACCCCGGCGGAACGGCCTTGCCACTGGCGCGGATCTTTTGCAGATCGGCTTCCAGCGCTTCGGCCTGGGCTTCTTTCGGCGTTTCGCTTTTGAAGTATTCGTAAACCTGCGGCTGGTAGCCTTCCCACTGGTACAGGGTTTGCGGGCTGCTGCAACCGGCCAGCAAGGCGCTGGCGGCCAGCGTCAGGGCCAGCAGCGACCGCGACAAAATCGAATTCATGGTGTGTTGCTCCTTGCAAAGGGGGGCTTTCAGTTGCCCGTTTTCCAGGCACCGGCGTTCATGCCATCGACCAGACGATTGATCGCCTCGCGCATGGCCAGATCGAGGACTTTGCCGTTGAGGGTCGAATCGTAGGCAGCGGTGCCGCCGAAGCCGATGATTTCGCGGTTGGACAAGGCGTACTCGCCGGCGCCCTGGGTCGAATACACCACTTCGGAAGTGCTGATATTGACGATGTTCAGGTTGACCTTGGCGTAGGCCACCTGTGTCTTGCCGCGACCGAGAATGCCGAACAACTGGTGATCGCCGGTCTCTTTGCGGCCGAACTCGGTGACGTCACCGGTGACCACGAAATCGGCGCCTTTGAGACGCTGGGCCTGACCCTTGATCGCCGCTTCCTGCTGGATTTCGCCCATGTTGTCGCGATCGAGCACGGAGAAACGGTTGGTCTGTTGCAAATGCGTGATCAGGATGGTCTTGGCCTGACCGCCGAGACGATCGACGCCATCGGAGAAGATCCCGCGCATGTAGCTCGAGCGGTTGTCGAACTTGCCCACGGCCATTGGCACGCGCACGCCGGTCCAGACTTGCGTGGCGCTTTCCACCTTGGCCACCGGCAATGCGCGGGAGCTTTCGGTGGCGCAGCCGGAAAGCGTGGTGGCCAGCGTGCCGAGCACGGCGATGGCAACGCCTGAGACCAACATCCGGGAGATCATTCTCACTGAATATTCCTTCTTGAAAAACGGTGTGTCCCGGCGTGATAAAGCGCTGGGGAGCGGAAAAGGGGCGGCATTATGACAAAGTGCCATCATTGAAGACAGGTTTTTTTGGCGTCAGCGAATTGGCTATTCGAACATACGCAAAACCTTGTAGGAGTGAGCCTGCTCGCGATAGCAGTATGTCAGTCACTTTGATGCTGTCTGACACACCGCTATCGCGAGCAGGCTCACTCCTACAGGGGGGGCGTGTTGATCAGTGGAAGTCGCGGCTCTGTACGCGGATGCCGTTGAGCAGCGGGCTCAGGTCGCTCAGGCGTCCGGCGATCAGATGGCGCACTTCGCCTTCGCGCTCCCAGCGCCCGTCGACCTTGAGCAGTTGCGAGCCGACCAGCACCTGGCGCTGACGCTCGGCCAGGTCGCGCCAGACCACCACGTTGACGTTGCCGAATTCGTCTTCGAGGGTCACGAACGTCACGCCACTGGCGGTGCCCGGTCGTTGCCGGCCCGTGACCAGACCGGCAATGCTCACCGGCCGCCCGTGTTCGACGTCGAGCAACTCCTGCGAACTGCGGCAGCGGCGCGCCTTCAATTCGCCCCGCAACAACGCCAGCGGATGTGGGCCCAACGTGGTGCCCACCGTTGTGTAATCGGCGTGCAGATCTTCGCCGACGCTAGGTTTTGGCAACACCACATCAGGCTCTTCCTGACTCGGCAATCCGGCAAACAATCCCAATTGTTTCTGCACTCCGGCGACTTCCCAGCGTGCCCGGTGACGATGACCGGCCAAGCCGCGCAACGCTCCGGAATCCGCCAGCAACGCTTGCGCCCGGCTGTCGAGTGCGGCGCGCTCGCCCAGATCGGCAACGTCGGCAAACGCCCCACGCGCCCGCGCCGCTTCGATGCGCCGGGCATCGTCTTCGCGAAAACCCTTGATCATGCGCAGGCCCATGCGGATCGCCGGTTGCGCCGCCGTGGTGGTTTCCAGACTGCAATCCCAGTCACTGGCGCGCACGTCCACCGGGCGAATCTGCAATTGATGTCGACGTGCGTCCTGCAAAATCTGGTCGGGACTGTAGAAACCCATCGGCCAACTGTTGATCAGTGCACAGGCGAAGGCCGCCGGTTCGTGGCACTTGAGCCAGCAACTGGCGTAGGTCAACAAGGCGAAACTGGCGGCGTGGGATTCAGGAAAACCGTAACTGCCGAAACCCTTGATCTGCTCGAAGATCTGCGCGGCGAATTCGGGGGTGTAGCCGTTTTTCTTCATGCCGGCGGCGAGTCGCTCCTTGTGCGGCTCAAGCCCGCCGTGACGTTTCCACGCCGCCATGGAGCGGCGCAGCTGATCGGCCTCGCCGGGGCTGTAGTCGGCGGCAACAATGGCGATCTGCATCACCTGTTCCTGAAACAGCGGCACGCCGAGGGTTCTTTCCAGCACCACCTTGAGTTCTGGCGACGGATAGGTTTCCTTTTCTTCCTTGTTCCGACGGCGCAGGTACGGATGGACCATGCCGCCCTGAATCGGCCCCGGGCGGACGATGGCCACTTCGATCACCAGATCGTAGAACTTTGCCGGTTTCAGGCGTGGCAGCATCGACATCTGCGCCCGCGATTCGATCTGGAACACACCGATGGTGTCGGCGCGGCTGATCATCTCGTAGGTCGGTTTGTCTTCGGACGGGATCGTCGCCAGGCTCAGATCCATATTGCGATGGCGGCTCAGCAAGTCGAAACAGCGGCGGATCGCGCTGAGCATGCCCAGCGCGAGGATATCGACCTTGAGCAGCCCGACTGCGTCGAGGTCATCCTTGTCCCACTGAATGATCGTGCGGTCGGCCATTGCCGCGTTCTCCACCGGCACCAGCGTGTCCAGCGGCTGCTCGGAAATCACGAAGCCGCCGGGGTGTTGCGACAGGTGCCGGGGGAAGCCGATCAGTTGCCCGGTCAGGCTCAAGACCCGGCGCAGCACCGGGCTGTCAGGGTCGAAGCCGCCTTCGAGCAAGCGCGCCACCGGCGGCGTTTCATCACTCCAGTGGCCGCAGCAATCGGCCAATGCGTTGATCTGATCCGGCGGCAGCCCCAGCGCCTTGGCCACGTCGCGCACGGCCCCGGCGGCGTGGTAGGTGCTGACCACCGCCGTCAGCGCCGCGCGATGACGACCATAACGACGGAACACGTATTGCAGGACTTCTTCACGGCGTTCGTGTTCGAAGTCGACATCGATGTCCGGTGGCTCGTTGCGCTCTTTCGACATGAACCGTTCGAACAGCAACGTCGTGCGATCCGGGTCGATTTCGGTAATGCCCAAGGCAAAACACACCGCCGAGTTGGCCGCCGAGCCACGGCCCTGACAGAGGATCTGTTGCGTGCGGGCAAAGCGCACCACGTCATGCACGGTGAGAAAGTAGCTTTCGTAGCCGAGTTCGGCGATCAGCTTCAGCTCTTTGTTGATCTGCCTCAGCACCTTGAATGGGGCGCCTTTCTTCCAGCGCCAGGCAATGCCTTCTTTGGTCAGGCTCCGCAGCCACGAACTGCCGCTGTACCCCTCGGGCACCAGCTCTTTCGGATACTGATAACGCAGATCGCCCAGATCGAAAGTGCAGCGCCGGGCCAGATTCACCGATGCCTCCAGCAAGGCCTGCGGGTACAACTCGCGTAACACTTCGACGCTGCGCAAGTGCCGCTCGCCATTGGGATGCAGACGCAAACCGGCCTCGGCCACCGGTACGTGATGGCGGATCGCGGTCATGGTGTCTTGCAGAGCACGCCGGCCACGGGCGTGCATGTGCACATCGCCGCTGGCCACGGCGGGAATCTGCAGTTCGGCGGCCAGGCTCAGCAGCATCGCCAACCGGCGCTGATCGTCCTGCCCGCGATGCAGTTGTACCGCCAGCCACAGCCGTTCGCCGAAGGTTTGCTTCAGCCAACGGCCCTCTTCCAGGTCATCCACCGAGTCCGGCACCCACAACACCAATAATCCCGGCAGAGCTTCGCTGAAGTCTTCGCGCAGCACCTGATACTGACCTTTCTGCGTACGCCGCCGGGCGCGGGTGATCAAACCGCACAGCGCTTGATAACCCTCAAGGTTCTCCACCAGCAGTACCAGTTTCGGGCCGTTGTCGATGCGGATTTCACTGCCGATGATCAGCGGCAGCTCAACCGACTTCGCCGCTTGCCAGGCACGAACGATCCCGGCCAGCGTGCATTCGTCGGTGATCGCCAGCGCCTGATAGCCGTGCTTTTTCGCCCGTTGAAACAGTTCCAGGGCACTGGACGCACCGCGCTGGAAACTGAAGTTCGACAGGCAGTGCAGCTCGGCGTAGTCAGGGTTCATGCAAACCAGCCCTGCAGCCACAACGGACCGTCCTCGCCCACCGCCCGATAGGCCCAGCCTTGCTGACCGGCGCGGTTCTGGATCAGGTAGTAATCGCGGCGCACATCATCACCGTCCCACCAGCCGGATTCGATGCGCTCGGGGCCCATGAGGATCCGCGCCGAACCTTGCGGTACGCTCTGCGGCTCGCCGAGCAACCAGCCCGGGCGATGGACACTGGGCAAACCTGAGCACGGGTGTTTATCGACGCCGTTCTGCCATGCGCACTCCGGCCGATGATCCGCCTGAAAGCGCAGCCCTTGCACCGCGTCATCCCCCAGCCGTGCGCGCAGGCGTTCGCGCAGTTGCTCCCAGGGCAAGGTCTGCTGCGGACGGTCGTCGAACAGTTCCTGAAACTGCGGCACGAAACTCGGCAGATCTTCGGCGCGCAAACGGAAGCCACGCACCGGTGCCTCGACCTGCACCTGCTCCAATCGCCCACGGGCCAGTTCGAAAAGCATCGCCGGATCGCGTTCGGCGCTGAGCAGGCCGACCTTGATCACGGTGTCCGGCAGCCCGGCGTGTTCCAGGTGCAGATCAAAGCGCTGCACGCCGCTGTCACGCCCGCACAGGAACGCCGACAGATCACCGGTCAAACGCCGTAACGGGAACAACAAGGCCTGATGGGATTGCACGTCGAAATTCAGTTCGATACGCACATCGAAACGATCCGGTGGCAGATAAAACGCCAACGCCAGTGGCCGGGCGCCAAACAGGGTGTCGAGGTGTTTGAGCATCGGCGCCTCGAAACGCCGAGCCAGCGCCTGACGCGGCAGGCTCTGCACCTGACTCAGATTGCGCAGGCCCATGCGCGACAACGCCGTGGCCACGCCCGGCTCCAGACCGACGCGGTCAATCGGCAACTGGCCGAGATGATGCTGCAAGGCCTCGCCGTCCGGCACTACCAGCCCGTCATAAGCGTTGGCCAGGATACGTGCGGCCGCCGGGTTGGGCGCCGCGACGATGCGATGACGGAAACCCAGATCCGTCAGTTCCTTGCGCAATCGCGCTTCGAACTGCGCCCAGGAACCGAACAGGCCCAGGCTCGACTCGATCTCGAACACCACGGTGCGCGGGTAATGCACGCTGACCTGCGCACTGAAACGGTAAGCCCACGCGGCGAGAAACTGCTGCCAGTGTTCGACCTCGGCGGCTTCGTAATCGGCGGTGACAAACCCCTTGCTCATGGCTTGGGCGGCCGTCATCGACTGGCCGGCGCGCAAGCCGAGTTTGCGTGCTGCCGGGTTGACCGCTTGCAGCACCCGACGCTGGGCCGGGCCGCTGAGCAGCACCAACGGTTCATCGGGGTCGGGCCGCTGACGCAGCACGGCGTCGAGGGCCAATTGCGGAAAAAGGATACACACCCAGCGCATGACGACCTCAGTGCCCCACGGCAAAGGCAATCGGCGCCGTACGCGCCAGTCCACCGCGACACTTGAGTACGCGCAGTTGCGCAGGTTTGGCATCGATGGCAATGCGCAGCGCTGCCGGAGACGGGTTGACCGCTTCACTCAATGCTCGCCAGGCGAATGCCAGGGTCTGACCGGTTTCCGCCGCCACCTGCAAACGGCGCAATGCGCGGTCGTCAGCCTTGTGCGGCCAGCACAGTACCGCGCCGCAACTGCCCGAGCGCAGGCATTGTTCCGCGGCCCACAAGGCATCGCGTTCACTGGCCTGGATCACCGACAACTGGCGCAGATCGACCCCGGCGTTTTCCCACGCCTGCGGATACGGCACAAATGGCGGCGCCACCAGCACGATGCGCTCGCCCGCCGCCGACAGCCGCGCCAATGTTGGCCAGACCAGTTGCAGCTCACCGACACCGGGGCCGGCCAGCAGAATTTCGCTCAGTGCCGCTTCCGGCCAGCCACCGCTGGGTAATGCGGCGTCCAGCGCGGCATGCCCGGTCGGTTGTGGGCTGGCCGCCGGTGGCGCAGGCCGGCCCTTCCAGACCTGGCCGCCATTGAACAGCGTATCCAACGCAACGACGGCGCCCATCAGCCTTGCCTCACCAGACCGCAGAACACCCCTTCGATGGCCAGATCCTGATCGTCGCCCACGACAATCGGCTGATACGCCGGGTTGCGCGGCAACAGCCGCACCTTGTTGCCGACACGCTCGAAACGTTTGATGGTGACTTCGCCGTCGAGCCGCGCCACGACGATCTGGCCGTTCAGCGCCTCGGGATTACGCCGCACGCCGACCAGATCGCCGTCGAGAATACCGTCCTCGATCATCGAGTCGCCCTGCACGCGCAGCATGTAGTCAGGGGTCCGGGAGAACAGTGCCGGGTCGAGCATCAAGCGGTTATGGATGTCAGCATCGGCGCCAATCGGCGCACCAGCGGCCACGCGGCCGAGCACCGGAATGTCCAGCAGCTCCGGCCGCGGCGGTTGCCCGAGCAGGCGAATGCCCCGGGCCTGATGCGGATTGACCTCGATAAACCCGGCTTCGGTGAGCGCCAGCACATGCTTGCGCGCCACGCTGCGCGAGGCAAAACCAAAAGCCTCGCTGATTTCAGCGAGGCTTGGGGGCTGACCGTGTTCGGCGATGCGTTCGCGGATAAAGGTCAGGATGGCGGTACGGCGGGGAGTCAGGTTCGTCATGGAGTACATTTGTACTCCTGTAGGATTTTCCTGACAAGCGCCGCCAGTCAGGATCCCCGTAAATCCATGTAGGAGCTGCCGCAGGCTGCGATCTTTTGATCTTGCCTTTAAAAACAACATCAAAAGATCGCAGCCTTCGGCAGCTCCTACAGAGGGATTTGGCGTCAGTTGAGGTGGCGTTCGGCGAGGAAGGCGGCGATGTAATCGATGAACGCGACGACCTTGGCCGTGGCCCGGCGATGGCTCGGGTACACCGCCAGAATGTGCGGGCCGAAGCTGTCCGGGTCGATGTCGTAGTCGGCCATGACCCGTATCAGGCGCCCATCGGCAATGTACGGCGCGGCGCTCCACAGCGGCGTGTGCAGCAAACCGCGCCCGGCCAGGGCACTGGCCAGCAACAGGTCGTAATTGTCGCTGCGCAATAACGGTGTTGCAGGTTGAGGCAGGCTCAAACGCTGGCCATTGCGTTCGGCCCACCAGAATTCACGGCTGAGCAACGGGTGCCGGTACAGCAGCCATTCATGCTGCTCGAGGGTTTGCGGGTTCACTGGCAAGCCCTTGCGCGCCAGATACTCAGGACTGCCACACAGGGCCAGCCGATTGCTGCCGACCACCCGCGAAATCAGTCCCGGCAGGTCATCGTGGCCTTCACGCAAGGCCAGGTCATAACCACTTTCGAGCAGATTGACGAACGCGTCGCACAGATCCACTTGCAGACTGATCTGCGGGTATTGCTGCAAAAAGCCGTCGCACACCTGATCGAGAAAGGCCCGGCCATACGCCAGTGGCGCGGTGATTTTCAGGCTGCCGCGCAGTCCATGCTGTAACTGCTCGATTTCCTCACTGGCCTCGTCCAAACGCTGCAATACCAACTGCGCAGTTTCCAGATAGACCCGGCCAATTTCGGTCAGCAGAATCCGCCGCGTGCTGCGTTCGAACAGGCGTGCGCCGAGTTCCGATTCGAGGTGATTGACCGCTTTGGTCAGGGCCGACGGGGTCTTGCCGAGTTGCTCGGCGGCGCGACTGAAACTGCCGAGTTGCGCAGTGACCACGAACATTTTCAATGCACCCAACTTGTCCATGCTTTTTCCATTCAGGCAAAAACGTTTTTCGTGAGGGAGGCGTTCTGCTGGCCGTTGCCAGCCACTAATCTGGCCATCAGACGCAATAACAAGGAAATCTTCAATGAAAAGATTCATCCCGAGCCTGTTGGCTGCCGCCGTAAGTTTTGCCTCGATGGAAGCCATGGCCGCTGCCGATCTGGTATTGATCAATGGCAAGATTTTCACCGCTGATCGCGCTCAACCGAAGGTCCAGGCACTGGCCGTCGAGAACGGCAAAGTGCTGAAAGTCGGCAGCGACGCGCAGATCAAGGCGCTGATCGAACCCGGCACCAAAGTCGTCGATCTGGGCGGCAAAGCGTTGATGCCCGGCCTGATCGACAGCCATTCCCACGCCATTTTCGGCGGTCTGGAAATGGTCTCGGCGAACATGGAAGACGAAGTCGTCGCCCTCGACGAACTGGAAAAAAACCTGCGTACCTGGCGTGATGACGGCAAAGCCCGGCACGGCGATGTGCTAAGCATTGCCGGCATGAGTTCGAAGTATTGGGCGCAGGCCGAAGCCTTGGGCAAAACCTTCAACAACGGTGAATGGGCCAACGTGCCCGTGGTGTTCATCGGCAGCGACCACCACACCGCATGGGCCAACAACGTCATGCTCAAGCGCGCGGGCATCGACGCCGCGCTGCTGAAAACCCTGCCCGACGCGGAAAAAGACACCATCGGCAAACTGGCCAGCGGCGAACCGAACGGTTTTGTCGTCGATGCCGGTTGGGATCGGGTTGCTTCGAAAATGCCGGTACCGAGCGCCGCCGACATGTTGAACGCCGCCAAGTCAGCGGTGCGCTACAACAACAGCCTCGGCATCACCGCGTGGATGGACCCGGCCGCCAACGCTGCACCGGGCGAAGCGGTGTTCGCCCTCAAACCCACCGAGAAAACCGTCGGCGTGCTGCCTGCCTATAAAGCCCTCTCGGAAAGCGGCGACATGAGCGTGCACGTCGCGGCGTTGCTGGTGGCCAACCCGAAAAGCGTACCCGCCGACCTCGATACGCTGGACAAGGTGCGCCAGCAATTCCAGGGCATTCCTAACCTGACCCTGCCCGGCATCAAGATCTTCGCCGATGGCGTGATCGAATACCCGGCGCAAAGCGCAGCGATGATCGATCCCTACAGCAACTCGCAAAAGCAGGGCGAATTGCTGATCGACCCGCAGCACTTCGGCGAACTGGTCAGCGCCATCGACCAGCGCGGCTGGCTGGTGCACATCCACGCCATCGGCGACCGCGCCGTACGCGAATCGCTGAACGGCATCGCCCAGGCGCGCAAGGATCGGCAGAGCGGCGTGACGCACTCGATCACGCATCTGCAAATGGTCAACCCGAAAGAGTTCGCCCGTTTCAAACCACTCAACGTCATCGCTTCGATGCAATTGCTCTGGGCCAGTGCCGACGATTACACCACCGACATGATCAAGCCGTACGTCAGCGCCCTCGCCTTTCGCTATCAATACCCGGCGCATTCGTTGCTGAAACAGGGTGCGACGATTGCCGGCGCCAGTGACTGGCCGGTGTCTTCGCCGAACCCGTTCAACGCCATGGCCCAGGCCATCACCCGCGTCGGCCCGCTGGGCGTGCTCAATGCCGACGAGCGTCTGGACCGCGAAACCATGTTCTACGCCTACACCGTCAACGCGGCGCGCACCATTGGCCTGGAGCAGCAGATCGGTTCGCTGACACCGGGCAAACAGGCCGACTTCATCGTGCTCGACCGCGATGTGTTCAGCGTCGACAACAAAGCCCTGCACGACACCCAGGTTTTGCAGACCTGGTTCGGCGGCCGTCAGGTCTACACCGCCACTCAATAACACCACCGTTTTCCCTGTAGGAGCTGCCGCAGGCTGCGATCTTTTGATCTTGGTTTTTAAAATCAAAGGCAAAAGATCGCAGCCTGCGGCAGCTCCTACAGGTTTTCAGCCTGCCCCTCTAATAATCACAACATCGGGACTTCACATGAAAGCCTTGCCCCTGTTCGCCCTCAGTTCCTTGAGTCTGCTGCCGTTGAGCAGCTTTGCGATCCCTTTGAACGACGACTTCGCCGTGCTGGTGGATCTGACCCTGGCCAGCGATTACCGCACTCGCGGCATCTCGCAGACCCAGAATGACCCTGCCGTGCAGGCCGGTCTGACCCTCGCTCACAACAGCGGTTTGTACCTGGGCGCCTGGAGCTCAAACGTCGATTTTGGCGGCGGTCTGAAAACCCGTCAGGAAGTCGATTACTACGCCGGCTGGCTATGGCAGGCCACCGAGGATGTCAGCCTCGATCTGGGTTACATCAAGTACGCCTACCCCAAGGAAGGCCAGTTCAACCAAAGCGAGGTCTACGGGATTTTTGGTGCCTACGGGGTGAAAGTGGCGGCGTATTACTCCAGCGATGCGCCGGGGATCGACAGCAAGCAGAGCTCGCTTTACAGCTATGTCAGTTATGAAACCGAACTGCCGTTCGATTCGGGCCTGAAATTGCGCTACGGCAATATGGATTTCAAGGACCCGCACTTGTACTCGGCTTCCGGGCAGGCGGAAGACAGCTATCGGGAATGGGAGGTCAAAGTCACCCACAATCTGGTCGGTGTGGTGCTCGGATTGAGCTACATCGACACCGATCTGTCGCAGACTCAATGCCTGAGTAATTGGGGCTTCAAGGACGTCTGCACCGCGACGGTGGTCGCCAGCGTCAGCAAATCCTTCTGACCCAGACCTCATCTGCTCCTGTAGGAGCTGCCGAAGGCTGCGATCTTTTGATCTTGCTTCTAAAAAACAACATCAAAAGATCGCAGCCTGCGGCAGCTCCTACAGATGGGTGTGAACTTGTTACAGGATGTTTACGAATTTTTTACTAATGTTCTTCTACAGTTACACGCGACCGCGTGGTTTTCTATTCATGTAGAGGAATGTTTGACATGGCTTTGGGCAACGGACTGCGTTTACCGTCCATCACTCCTACCCGACTGGTGCTGCTGTTTTCCTTGGCGCTGGTCGCGTTGTACAACCTGGCGACCTGGAAGGCGCTGGGCACACTGATCACCCTGCAAGGCGCGCACAAAGTGGCGTTCTTTGCTTCGTTCGGGCTGTTTCTTTGGGCAGCGATCACCCTGCTGCTGACCCTGGTGTCGTTTCGCTGGACGCTTAAACCGGTGCTCACGATCGTCGCCCTGCTCTCGGCGTGCGCCGCGTATTTCATGAACGAATACGGCATCACCATCGACACGGTGATGATTCAGAACGTCTTCGAAACCAACCCCGCCGAAGCGACCGCGCTGTTCAACGGCAAACTGCTGAGCTATGTGCTGCTGCTTGGCGTACTGCCGGCGGCGCTGATCTGGCGTTGGCCGGTGAGTTATCGGCCGTTCTTTCGCGGTCTGCTCAACAAGGTGCTGGTGATTGTCGCCTGTGTGCTGGTCATCGCCGTCTCGGTGGGTGCGTTCTATTCGACCTATGCGCCGATCTTTCGCGAAGAAGACAAGCTCACTCACTTCATCAACCCGACCAACTACATCTACGCGATCAGCAAATACACCAAGCAACGACTGGGGATCAAAAAGCACTTCGTGGTGCAGGCCATCGGCGAAGACGCGGTGATGAGCGCCAAGGCTGCCAGCCGCGAGAAAAAATCGCTGATGGTCTTCGTGGTCGGCGAAACCGCCCGCGCCGATCATTTTTCGCTGAACGGATACGAGCGCGAGACCAATCCGGAACTGAGCAAACTGGACATCCTCAACTTCACCCAGGTGCATTCCTGCGGCACGTCGACAGCGGTGTCGGTGCCGTGCATGTTCTCGATGTTCCCGCGTGAGGATTACAGCGACAAGAAAGGCAAAACCTACCAAGGCCTGCTGGATATCCTGCAACGGGTCGGCGTGCAAGTGCTGTGGCTGGACAACAACAGCGACTGCAAAGGCACCTGCCTGCGCGTGCCCCATCGCGATATTTCGAAGAACCAGCCAGGGCCGTTCTGCGACGGCAACAACTGCCTGGATGAAGCCTTGCTGGCGGATCTGCAAAGCTACATCGACAGCCTCAAGGGCCACGCGATCATAGTGTTGCACGCCGATGGCAGCCATGGCCCCGAGTATTACGAGCGCTATCCGAAAGACATGGAGCGCTTCAAACCGATCTGCCACACCAACCAGTTGGGCAGTTGCAGCCGCGATGAACTGGTCAACGTGTACGACAACACCATCCTCTACACCGACCACTTCCTCGCCAAAGTGATCGAACTGCTCAAGCGCAATCAGGCAACGCTGGATACGTCGATGATCTATGTCTCCGATCACGGCGAATCACTCGGGGAAAACGGCTTGTACCTGCACGCGGCACCGTATGCGCTGGCGCCGGAGGCACAGACCCATGTGCCGATGGTGATGTGGTTTGGCGACAACACCCTGGCCCATGAAGGCATTGACCGTGGTTGCCTGCAAGGCAAGACCGGGCAGGCGGATCTGAGCCACGACAACCTGTTTCACTCGGTGCTCGGCCTGTTTGAAGTCAAGACGTCGCTGTATCAGCCGGGGCTGGATATCTTCCATGGCTGCCGACCTTCCATGACGGCTGCGCAATAACCCGGATATTGCGCAGTTGCCCTTGTAGGAGTGAGCCTGCTCGCGATAGCGGTGTGTCATACAACAATGATGTTGGCTGATCCACCGCTATCGCGAGCAGGCTCACTCCTACAGGGGCTGAGGTGTATCAAGGACTGAGGTTTGCCAGGTAGGCCCACGGGTAGATGCCGCGTTGGTGGCCGTCGCTGAAGATCAGTTGTACGCCGTAGCCCTGGGGGTTGAGTTCGATGATGCGCACGCGGTCATCGACCTGCGGAGTCGAACCGCGCAGGCGAAACGCGCGGCATTGCGAGCACGGGCATTGGCGGCGCAACTCGGCGTGATTGAGCTGCTGTTCGCGGCCGTCCGGCCAACTCAGCCGTAGCATCTGCTCGCTCTGTGAGTTGCCCACCGACAGCGGGTTCATTGCAACTGACTCAAGGCAATCCGCACGGCTTTGCGCACTTCCGGATCACCGTCATCCTGCGCGGCCTGCAATGCCGCCACGGCGCCGCGATCATTCAACTCGCCCAGGGCCAGCGCGGCTTCCTTGCGCAGGTTGCTGATGCGGTGGCCGAGGGTCTCGATCAGGGCGTCCCGCGCGGGTGCAAACCGCAAGCGGCCGAGGCTGCGGGTAGCGCGCAGGCGCACTTGCCAATAGTCGTCGTTCAAGGCTTCGACCAGTGCCGGGCCGGCGTCGCTGTGGCCGACCTTGCCCAAGGTTGTCGCGGCTTCCTCGCGCACTTGCCAGGCGTTGTCCTGCAAGGCCTGGCGCAGGGCCGGCAGAACGTCAGCGTCAGAGGCCAGGCCAAGCGCACCGGTCGCGGCGCGGCGGACTTCGGTGTCCGGATCGTCGCTGGCCAATCGCGCTAAGGCTGGCAAAGCGTCGAGTTGCTTGAGCCAGCCGAGTACACCCACGGCTTCGCGGCGCACATTGGCATCGGCATCGTGCAATGCCGCGATGGCTGCCGGCGCGGCATCGGCGAAACGCAGTTCACGCAAGGCGCGGAACGCGGCGATACGCACAGCGATGTCGGCATGATCGGTCCACGGCAAAATCACCCGCCCCGCTCCTTCGGTCTTGAGCAGGCTCAGGCTTTGGGCGGCGGCGGATTGCACGGCGGGCGACGGATCGGTCAGCGCTTCACACAAGGCTTGAACGACCGGTTGCTCCTCCCAGGCCTCCAGCAACCGCGCAGCTTCAGCGCGGACTTCTTCGGCGGGATCCTGACCGAGACGATCAACCAGCCAGAGCAAGCCATCCGGCTCCTCCAGATCCGCCAGATCAATCAGGGCAATCCGCCGCACACCCGCGTCTTCGGCGGTCAGGCGTGGTTGCAGGGCAAGTATGTCTTGGTTATCGGTCACAGCAAAAATAGAGGTCATAGGGCAAATCGCGGCAAAGGGTTTTCAGGAGGCAGACCGAGCGGATTGAGGCGCGGCAGCGGTCGGTCGTTGTCGTGGCGCAGCAGGTCGAGGCAGTGGCGCTTGAGTCGCGAGAATTCGGGGCTGGTGACCAATTCGCTGGTACGTGGCCGGGCGAAGTCGAGGCGCAAATCTTCGATGATTCGCCCCGGCCGCGCACTCATCACCAGCAAGCGGTCGGCGAGAAACAACGCCTCATCGATGTCGTGGGTGACGAACACCACGGTGGTGCGGATGCGCGTCCAGATATCCAGCAGCAGTTCCTGCATGTTCAACCGAGTGAGTGCATCCAGCGCACCGAACGGCTCGTCCATCAGCAACAGGCGCGGGCGGTTGACCAGCACGCGGGCGATCTCGACGCGTTGTTGCATGCCACCGGAGAGTTGATCAGGCCAGCGTTCAGCGAAGTCTTCGAGACCGACCAGTTTGAGGATTTCAGTGGCAGCGCGATGGCGCTCGGTTTTGCCGATGCCGCGCATTTTCAGGCCGAAGGCAACGTTGTCGCGCACCGAACGCCACGGAAACAGCGTGTGATGCTGGAACACCATGCCGCGCTGTGGCGACGGCCCGGACACTTCGCTGCCGTCGACTTTCAAACTGCCGGAGCGTGCGCGCAGATGCCCGGCCAGCGCTCCAAGCAGAGTCGATTTGCCACAACCGGACGGGCCGAGAATGCACACGAACTGGCCCGGCTCGATCTGGCAATCGAGCCCCTGAACCGCTTCGAACGCTTCACGCCCTTCACCAAGGACAATCGACAGTTGGCGAATGTCTATCCGCCCTTCGGGGGTTTGCATCACGCTCATCAGGCTTTTCCTCGCGGTCGATGCCAGGGCGTGAACAACCCGCCGAGGCGTTTGATCAGCAGACTGCTGCCCATGCCCAACACGCCGATCAAGAGCATGCCGACGACGATGTCGGCGTAGTTCTGAATGGTGTAGGACTCCCAGGTGTAGTAACCGATGCCAAACTGCCCGGAGATCATTTCGGCCGTCACCAGGCAGAACCACGACGTGCCCATGCCGATGGCGAGGCCAGTGATGATGCTCGGCGCAGCGCCCGGCAGAATCACTTCCAGCAGGATCGCCCGGCGCCCAGCCCCAAGGCTTTTCGCCGAAGCAATCAGGCGTGGATCGACGCCTTCGACGCCGTGCACGGTGTTTAGCAGGATCGGGAACAGTGCGCCGGTGAAGGTGATGAAAACCATCGACAGTTCAGAGGACGGAAACATCAGGATGGCCAGCGGAATCCACGCTACAGCCGGGATCGGGCGCAGGACTTCGAGTGGCGGCAACAGCAAGTCTTCAGCCCATTTCGAGCGGCCGATGGCCAGGCCCAAAGCGATGCCGATCAGCCCGGCCGCGAGATAACCGGCGAAAACTCGGCTGAGGCTGGCAGTGAGGTGTTGAAGAAATTTGCCGGAGTCGCCCAGGCCAAGCGCAGCTTCGACGACGGCCAAGGGTGTAGGCACGTTGGCGAAGGTGACGAGGCCGAGGTTCCAGTGGTGGCTGGCGGCGAGTTGCCAGAACAGCAGGCAGAGCAGTAGCGAGGCGGCTCGCGGGACCCAGCGCAAATAGGATCGGTACACAGTAATTCCTCTTAAACCCAAATCCCTGTAGGAGTGAGCCTGCTCGCGATAGCGGTATGCCAGTTGTTGCTGTGTTGTCTGACACACCGTTTCGCGAGCAGGCTCACTCCTACAGGGGAACGCGGCGTAATTGGGGTTAGCGCACGGCCACGGCTTGGGTCGTCGCATCGGTGAAGTCGAAAACCTTGCCGCCTTGCGCCGCTGCAAATTGCTGCGCCTGGCCCTTGAGCAGGAACGCACTCAAGCGACCCTTGGCATCGCTGGCAAACCACGCCTGATCGGCGAGTAACTTGATCCCGCTGTCACTGGCCTGCGCATACACCGCGCGGATGTTTTTGCCTTCCTGCTTCAGTGCGGCGAGCGCAGTGAAGGCTGATTCGGCGGAGGCGTACTGGCGCACCTTGTCTTCGCCGCGCACCCAGATTTCGGCGACGTGACTGAAGTCGGTGATCGCTTTACCGGTCACCGCATCCGTGGCCTTCAGCGGCGTCTGCGTGTAGTTGGCCAGTTGCGCGGTGTAATCCAGATTCGACGCCTTGAACGCCGCCCGGATGTATTGATCGTCAATGAAGGTGTTCAGATCGAGGCCACGATCGGCCTTCTTCAGCAGCTTCAACGTATCAATGGCGGTGCCAACGGCCTGACGATATTCCGGCTTCCAGCTCAGATCGCGGGTCTGCACGCCGAGCGGGCCGTGGAACAGGTAATTGACCTCGGCATCGACGCCGGTGACCTTGGCGATCAGCTCGCTGTACTTCTCAGGTTCGGCGGCGAGCAATTGGTTGGCTTCGATGCTCGCACGCAGATAGGCGACGACGATTTCCGGGTACTGTTTCGCGTACGCCTGATCCACCAGCGCGCCATGGAAAGTCGGTGCATTGGCCTGGGCGCCGTCGTAGATCTTGCGAGCGAAACCACGGCTGGGAAACAGCTCGGCGAACGGCACGAAATCGGCGTGGGCGTCGATCTTGCCGGCCTGCAGTGCGGAGCCGGCGACCTCGGGCGGCTGGGCGATGATGTTGACATCTTTCAGCGGATCCCAGCCCTGCTCCGCCACCGCGCGCAGCAACATGCCGTGGGCGGTTGAGGCAAATGGCACGGAGATGGTCTTGCCCTTGAGTTCGCTCAGCGACTGCACGCCCGACGCGCTCGGCACGACGATGCCGTTGCCGCTGCCCTTGATGCTGCCCGACAGCACACTGATGAACAGGCTGTGTTTGCCGGCAGTTTCGAACGCCACACCGTTGAACGCACCGGGGAAGTCGGCCATGGCACCGAAGTCGAGTTTGCCGGCGACCATCTCGTTGGTCAGCGGCGCGCCGCTGGTGAAGTTCTTCCACTGCACATCGTATTTGGCGTCTTTGTAGGCGCCGTCGTGGGGCAGATATTTGTCGAGCAGACCGAGCTCACGAATTAACAATCCGCCTGCGGCGCAATTGATGGTGGTGTCCTGGGTGCCGATGGCGATGCGGATGGTTTCGGCCGAGGCCGACACGGTGAACGAAGCCAGTACCAGACCGGCGATTGCTGCACGCAACATGAGTGTTTCCCCTCGAATCATTTATTTGAGTTCGTCTCCGCCGCGATCAGGGCGCGGTGGGAAACGAGGGGTTTTTGGTTATTTCAGCGTCCGGGGTTCACCGGATGGCTTTGGTTGTCTGGGCCGGCCTCATCGCTGGCAAGCCAGCTCCCACAGGGTTTTCGGGTGTTTGCAAGATCTATGTCCGAACAAAAATCCCTGTGGGAGCTGCGGTGCGACGATTCGACTTGCCAGCGATGGCGTCCTGTCAGTCAACGCAGGAGATAAGGAATGTCGACTTTCACGGCACCCGTCGGGCAATCCTTTTCGCAGGGCATGCAGTACCAGCATTCATCGAACGCCATGTAGGCTTTTTGCGTGGCCGGGTTGATCGCCAGCAAGTCCATCGGGCAGACGTCGACGCACACCGTGCAGCCTTTTTCAGCGATGCATTTGTCCTCGTCCACGGTGACGGGGGCGTTGGAGCGGAAGAAGATTTCCTGAGCTTGATAGGCCATGGTTCGGACTCGTTGATGATTGATGTATCAAGCGGCGAAGGCGCCCACCCGCAAGCGGTCATAGGCCTGCATTTCTTCGGCATCGAGCGGGATGATGTACGGCTCGACGGCTTTCTTGAAACTGGTCATACGGCCGTCCTCGCCCTTCTTCAGATGGCAATGACAGAACCACTCAGCGTCATTGCGCTGCGGGTGATCGACGCGATAGTGGTACAGCCCCCAACGGCTTTCAGCACGGAACAACGAGGCGCGGGCGGCCATTTCGGCGCAGTCGCGAATGACGCTGGTTTCCATCGCGCGCATCAGTTCGTGGGCATTGTTGGCTTTCATCTGCTCGAGATCGCGTTCGATGTCGCTGAAGCGTTGCAGGCCGATCTGCATCTTCTTGGTCACTTTCGGCGGTTGCAGGTAGTCGTTGACGAAGCGGCGCAGCTTGTACTCGACCTGTGCCGGCGGCAGACCGTGTTCACGATCCAGCGGCGCATAGACCCGGGCCTTTTCCTTTTCGATCTGCTCGGCATCCAGCGTAGAAAACTCGCGCCCGGCGACAAAATCCGCCGCGTTGTGCCCGGCGAACCAGCCGTAGGTGAACGCGCCGAGCATGTAGTTGTGCGGCACCGCCGCCATGTCGCCGGCCGAGTACAAACCTTTCACCGACGTCTCGGCGCGCTCGTTGACCCACACCCCGGACGCCGAATGGCCGCTGCAAAAACCGATTTCGGAGATGTGCATCTCGACCATCTGCGTGCGGTAATCGGTGCCGCGATTGGCGTGGAACTGGCCTCGGCTCGGGCGTTCGTTGCTGTGCAGGATTTCTTCGATGTTCTGAATGGTTTCTTCGGCCAGGTGATCGAGCTTGAGGAACACCGGGCCGTTGCCGCTCTCCAGTTCCTGGTGAAACTCCCACATCATCTGCCCGCTCCAGTAGTCGCACTCGATGAAGCGTTCGCCCTTGTTGTTGGCGGTGTAGCCACCCAACGGGCCGGTGACGTAAGCGCAGGCCGGGCCGTTGTAATCCTTGATCAACGGGTTGATCTGGAAGCACTCGAGGTTCGCCAGTTCGGCCCCGGCATGATAGGCCATCGCGTAACCGTCGCCGGCATTGGTCGGGTTTTCGTAGGTGCCCATCAGATAACCCGACGACGGCAGACCGAGACGCCCGGCGGCACCGCACGCGAGGATCACCGCTTTGGCCTTGATCACATGGAAATCGGCGGTACGGCAGTCGAAGCCCATCACACCGTTGACGGCGCCCTCCTCGTCTGTCAGCAAACGCGTGCAGACGAGGCGATTGGTGATGCTCACCCGGGCGCGTTTCAACTGGCGATAAAGGACCTTCTTGATGTCGTGCCCTTCCGGCATCGGCAGCACATAGGCGCCCATGTGATGGACTTTTTTCACCGCGTAATCGCCGGTCTCGTCTTTCTCGAACTTCACGCCCCAGCGGTCGAGCTGTTCGATGGTTTCGAAGCTGTGGGTGGCGTAGGCGTACACCGCTGCCTGATTGACAATGCCGTCATTGGCGATGGTGATTTCCTTGGTGTACTGCTCCGGCGTCGAGTGCCCGGGAATGATCGCGTTGTTCAGGCCATCCATGCCCATACTGATCGCGCCGCTGCGTTTCACGTTGGCCTTGTCGACCAGCAGCACACGCAAATCCTTGTTTTTTTCCTTGGCCTTGATGGCCGCCATCGGCCCGGCGGTGCCACCGCCGATCACGACGATGTCGTATTCCTGTTCGAGCGTGTTGCGCGTCATGCCTGCTCCCCTTTTTGCCGGTCGATCCGCAGGCGGTACTGGAACGCATCGCCACGGTAGTAAAGGTGTTCGAAGTCCAGCGGCTGGCCATTGGCGTCGTGGGTCAGGCGTTCGATGCGCATGATCGGCGAGCCGGCCTCGACGTTCAGCGCCTGGGTCAGGTCGCTGTCGGCCAGCACCGCGTCGATGGCCAGATCCGCATGGCCGAGGGCGATGCCGCAGTCGTTTTCGAGGATCAGGAAGATGTCGCGGGTGACCAGATCAGCCTTCTCCAGCCGTTCGCCGACCGCTTTGGGCAGGTAGGTGACTTCCAGCGAGATCGGCTCGCGGTTGATCAGCCGAACGCGTTTGATCTGCGCCACGGTCTCACCTTCTGCGACTTGCAAACGCTCGGCGACGCGTTTGTCGGCGGGGATGAATTTGAAACTGCGCAGGCGGTTGATCACCTCATAACCGCGCCCGGTCATGGACTCGGCGAGCCCTTGCAGGCTGCTGACGTTTTGAAAGGTTTTCGGCTTGGCAACGAAGGTGCCTTTGCCGTGAATCTTGAAGATCAGCCCTTCTTTCTGCAGATCACCCAAGGCCTGGCGCACGGTAATGCGGCTGACTTTGAACAGCGTGCCGAGTTCGCTTTCGGAAGGCATCTGGCTGTCTTGCGGGTATTCGCCATCGAGGATGCGCGCACGGAGGACGTCGCGCAGTTGGGTGTGCAGCGGAACGCTACTGAGGGAGAGAACGTTATCGGTCATCACGGGATCACTTGTTATAACGAGTTATGACGTGATCTTAGAGATGTTGTGACAAGGTTGAGAAATATTGTTTGGGCATAACCTTAGATGCTTCACAGGTTTGCTCTTTGTAGGAGTGAGCCTGCTCGCGATAGCGGAGTGTCAGTCAACGATTTTTTACCTGATATACCGCTATCGCGAGCAGGCTCACTCCTACAGGGGGATTGTGAGCTACTGGCGTTTGAGGATCTGGTCCATGACCCAGTCGGTCTTGAGCGCTTGTTCGGCCACGGCAGGATGCTGTGATTCGCCACGAATGTGCGCGTTCATGCCCAGCACGTGGTGCCACTGGATATGCTCGTGATGGGGGATTTCCAGGCTGACGATTTCATCCGCATGCAGTTGAACAGGATGTTCATCGAATACCGAAAAACTGATCCGCCCACGACTGCCAATGATCTCGACCCGATCCTCGCGCCGATCCGCGACAAAGCTCCAGCAGCCCATGCCCAGCGCCCCGGAGGCGAATCGCCAACTGGCGCTGACGGCGTCTTCCGCAGCATACAAACCGGCCTGACGCGCCGTGAAACCAGCCACCTCAACAATGTCGCCAAGCAGATACTGGAACAGATCAAAACCATGGCTGGCCAGATCAGCGAAGTAACCACCTCCGGCCACCGCAGGGTCGGTGCGCCAGTTGTTGCTGCCGTCCAGATCCGCCGCTGACGGGGCCTTGGTCAGCGTCCAGCTCAGGTGCCGAACCTCGCCGATGCGGCCCTGCTCCAGCCACTGACGCACCTGCGCAAAACGCGGCAACGAACGGCGATAGTAGGAAACGAACAGGTGCAGGCCTGCGTCGGCAAACGCCTGCTGCATCTCGCGGCTCTGCCCGGCATTCAGCGCCATGGGTTTTTCCACGCAGCAATGCTTGCCGGCGGCAGCGACTTTGAGGCTGTAAGCGTGGTGGCTGTCGGGGGGCGTGGCGATGTACACCGCGTCCACCTCGGGATCATTGATCAGCGCGTCGACATCGGTGTAGACCCGGGCGATGCCGTGGCGCGCGGCGTAATCGCTCACGGCCTCAAGACGTCGGCCCATCACTGCCACCAGCGCAGAACCAGGCGCCTTGTAGAAGGCCGGCCCGCTCTTGCGTTCAGCGACACTGCCGCAACCGATCATGCCCCAACGCACCACGTCCATGTTCATACCTTTAGCCGATGCGCAAAGCGCGCAGATCCAGATGTCCGTCCTTGAGCGGCGGGCACCAGTAGTAACCGCCGGTGATCGGACGGCTGATGCGATACAGACCATCGGTGATGCCGTCTTCCAGACCGCTCATGCGGCGCAGTTGCGCTTCGAAGGCATCCAGCGAAAAACCGAACGCGAGGAACATCAGGCCGGCGCGGTCGCCTTCGATCCACGGCATCGAGCGGCGGACGACGAAGGCCTCCGGCGCAAAGCTTTCCTGCGCGGTGCGTTTGACGTGGGCGGAAACCGGCGCGTCGTCGATCTCTTCGTTGTCGCTGAGGCGACGGCCCATGATGTTGTCTTTGTCTTCGGCGGACAGCTTATGGAAACCCTTGAGGTCGTGCTGCCATTGCTGGATCGCGGCAAAGCTGCCGCCGACCAGGCCTTCGGCACCGTCACCCAGCAATGCAGCGGCGATGGCTGCGTCATCGTGCGGGTTTTCAGTGCCGTCTTCGTAGCCGGTCAGGTCGTGGCCGTCCTTGTGGCGGAAGGCTTCCTGCACATCTGCCAGACGCAGGGCCGGAGCCAGTGCGGCTTCGAAGGCATTGCAGCGGTTGAGCAACTCGCCACGGTCAACGCCGTGCAGCCAGACCCACAACGCATGCTGGGTTGACGGGTTTTCCACGCCGACACCAGTCATGGCCGGGAAGCTGCGCAGGCCGTCGATTTCCACATTGAGGGCTTTGGTCAGGGACTCACCGAAACCGACCACCGCCGATTGGCCGTCCACCAGGTTCATCAGGTTGTCGATCGCCTGCGGCAGTGCTGCAACCGATTCGAGGGCGAAAAACAGGTGACGTGCTTGCGCAGGAACAGGGGTGGCGAGAATGCCCGGCTGGTAGTAACTCATGTGAACTCCTTGGAAAGTGCGCGGGAGTTTACCTGTGGCCAGACGGTTTGTGTGGTTGAAACGCTGATGTACTAAGCACGAAGTTCCCTTGTGGCGAGGGGATTTATCCCCGATCGGCGGCGCAGCCGTCGCAAAACAGGTATATGCCGTCTTCCAGAAAACCGCGCTTGCAGGTTTTTGGGGCCGCTTCGCAACCCATCGGGGATGAATCCCCTCGCCACAGGGTTCATCTAAACCGTTGTGCTGCTCTCAACCCGCCACGCACTCGGGCTCATTCCCGTCCAGCGCTTGAACGCCCGGCGAAAACTGCGCACATCGCTGTAGCCGACTTCTTCAGTAATCCGCTCGATGGGCATGTCCGGATTGGCCAGCAGACTCATCGTCCGCGCCTGCCGCACTTGCTCCAGCAAGGCTTCAAAGGTCAGCGAATGCTCGGTCAGGCGCCGGCGCAACGTGCGGCTGCTCATGTTCAGGTCACCGGCAATCTTTTCGATATGGCTGCCCCGGCTCAGGTCCCGGGCAATCGCGCGTTCCACGGCTTGAATCAGATCAAGCTTCTGATGCACCTGCGCCGCTTCCAGTTCCAGCAACGCCACCGCCTGACGCAACGCCAGCGAGTGGTGATTGGGCAGGTTGACGTCTAGCCATTGCGCGTCGATCAACATGCGATTGTGCAGGCAACCGAAGCGCACGTGCGGCCCAAGCAGGCGGTGATACTCGCTCAGGTAATCCGGTGCGGCATGCACGAACTCCACGGCAATTGCCTGAAAATCGGCCCCCGCCAGCGCTCGACCGTACACCAGCAGACTGGCGAAAAACTCCTCGACCGCGAACACCTGGACATCGGCGAACGGCAAGCGGCATTCGGCATCGAGATGCACCTGTTCACCGACCACATCGGCGCTCGAAACCACAATCCCGCCCGACGTGTGCTGATGGCGAATCCCCAGGGCAAAGGCATCGCGCAAGGTCTTGCACAGCGACAGAACATGGCCGAGCAGCCCCAGCGTGCCGAGTACATTCTGCGCGCCGACCCACAGGCCCAGGCCCTGATTGGGCAGCACCTTGAGCGCACGCTGAATCATCGCCACAGCCTGGCGATAGGAAATCCGCTGCGCCGGATCCTGCAAATCTTCGAGAGTAAAACCCAGGCCACGGCACAGGCTTTCGGGGTCGACGCCCTTGTTCTGCGCGACTTCGGCGAGGGTTTGCAGGAGAAACGGCGAGACCAGCGCCAGTTCAAAGGTCGGGTCTTGGACTTTTACGTTCATGGGGGCGAGACATTCCGGAGCACGCTTGATTGTTATTTTTGTAACCGGTTATGTCGAAAGAAGTTAGCACAGGGTTGGCGCACTGTCCGCAGAAGTCCCCCTAACTGTCCGCCAATACCCTGCCCTGTCGGGCGCCAAGCGCTTATTTCTATAGTGCCGGGCGTCCTGCGTGCCGGCGTTGCGCCCAATCACAATAATAATGAGGACGGATATGAACCCGAACCGCGCGACTTACCGTTGCCGCCTGGCCCTGACATTCCTGGGCTGCACCGCAACCCTGCCGGCGCTGGCCACCGAAGCCGGCGTCGACAACATCGGCCCCGGCACCGACGGCTTCTTCATGCTGCCACTGGAAGTCGACAGCCTTCCGGAGAACATGGTCGCGTTCAACCTCTACTACAACCATTACAAGGCGACGAAGCTCAACATCAGCTCGTTTGGCGGCAAAGTGCCGAATGTCGAGATCGAGTCCACCGCGGTGATTCCACGCCTCGATTATCTAAGCCCGGTGCGCCTATTCGGCGGACGCCTGGCCGGCTACATCGCCCAGCCGTGGTTGAAACAGGAAGTCTCGGTGTTCGGCCTCAGCGACACCCGCGAAGGCATGGGCGACACCACCGTCGCGCCGATCATTCTGTGGGACATGGGCAAGAATCTGACCCTCGGCGCCGCCCTGGAAGTCACCGTGCCGACCGGTGAATACAGCGTCGATCGGCTGGCCAACACCAGCAACAATTTCTACACCTACAAACCGCTGTTCTCCTTCACCTGGCTGCCGACGGACAAGACCGAGGTGTCGATGAAGACCACTTACAGCTTCAACGAGAAAAACAAGGACACCGACTACAAGTCCGGGCAGATCTTCCACTTCGATTACTCCGCCAGTTACAAGATCACCGACGACCTGATGCTCGGCATCAACGGCTACTACCTCAAGCAGACCACCGACGACAAACAGTTCGGCCACACCGTGCAGTTTGCCGGGCAGGACGTCGACGACGGGGTGCGTGGCAAGGTGTTCGCGATTGGTCCGGCGCTGCACTTCACTTTCCTCAAATACGCCAGCGCGGAGATTCGCTGGGCCAAGGAATTCGACGTGGAGAACCGACCGGAGGGGGAAATGCTCTGGGCCAAAGTCAGCATCCCCTACGCCTTCTGACCACCGCTACCCCCTGTAGGAGCTGCCGAAGGCTGCGATCTTTTGATTGTGTTTTTGAGAAGCAAGATCAAAGGATCGCAGCCTTCGGCAGCTCCTACAGGCGGCTATGAACGAGCCTACAACAGCGATTGGAATTCCTCATCGCGCGAAAGAAACGTCTGACATCTTTAGCACAAGCACTACGGGACACTGCGCACTTCGTCCTGCCAGTGACGACAGCGAGCCACATCCCCCTTAGACTGCTTCACATTGATCATGGAGGTCATTATGAGCGCCGAACTTTCCCCCATCGTTTCTGAATTTGAATCTGAAGAGCAGGCCGCGAGCTATGACCGCTGGTTTCGTGCCAAGGTGCAAGCCTCGATTGATGACCCGCGTCCCAGCATTCCGCACGATCAGGTGATGGCCGAGATGCGTGCCCTCATCGAATTGAAACTCAACAAACTCAGTGCTGGTTGACTGGCGACCCGAAGCTCGCACTGCACTCTGGCAAATTCTCAATTACATCGCTGACCGTAACGCTGTTGCGGCCAGCCAACTGCACGCAGCCATCGAGGTTGCTACCTCGGCCCTTCCGGAACATCCCTACCTTTATCGATTCGGACGAGCACCCAGCACCAGGGAAATCGTCGTCCACCCAAACTATGTGGTGGTGTACCGGATTACCAATCGGATCGAGATCCTGAACGTTTTGCATGCCCGACAAGAGTATCCATGAGCGCTCTTGATCAATGCGCGCAAAAAAAGGGCGGCCAACTGGCCGCCCAAAAGTACTTCACGAGAGTCCTTTTACAACGTCAGCTGCCCCCGCTCCTCCTCGGTCAACTGCTGTTTCGCCTGTTCATCGAGCGCACCCGCACCCAACACCTGCACCGGGCTGTTCGGGTTGTAACCCGGGGCCGGTGCGCGGCTGGCGCCATCACGGGTCGGGGCCAGTTGTTCGTTGCCGAAGCTGAGTACCTGCACGGTGAACACCGAGGCCTGATTCTGCCGCGACGCTGCCTGCTGCTGACGGGCGACGTCTTCCGCCGCCTGGGTCGCCGATGACGCGGCGGAACTGGCCGAGGTAATCGCCCCGGTGTTGACCGCCGAGACCACCGGCACGCCGGTTGCCTTGCCCTGCACCGAGATGTTGGCGGCGTTGACCACCGTCAGCGCGGCGATGTTGACGTTGCCCGACACGCGAATCCCCGCCTCGCCCGCATCGATGGTGCCCAGCGGCGCGATCAGGTCGATGTCTCCCGGTGCCACTTCGGCAATCGGGTTGAGCGTGGCGATACCGGCGCCGGTGCTCGGCACCGATGGCGACAGGGTCACGTTGCCCCAAGTGTCGTACACGCGTTTCGGCGGGGTGTAGACCACGGTGGTTTTCGAGCCACGACCGGCGTTGATGTCGCCCTCGGCAGACCAGCCGAGGATCGAGCCGCCGAAGGTGGTCATGATCCGGCTCTGCCCGAGCAGGATGCTGCCCTCGGAGTAGAGCTGAATGTTGCCCGAGCCTTGGGTGATGATCCCCGCCGTCGATGGCGGCGCCGCACCTTCGATGCCGAACACCTGACCACCGCCGGGCGTGAGCATCTGGATATCGCCGCCGAACAACGTCTTGACCCCAGCACCGCCGTACAGCGTGATGTCGCCGTCATAACGGACCGGATTGCCGGCCACATCGGTGGTCGGGAACAGCGCGGCAATGGCGTTGCGACCGCGCAAGTAACTGCCTTTGCGCGGGCCATCGACATCGTTGTATTCCAGGCCACCGGCACGCAGTTCGGCGAAGTAAACCTGGCGGGCGAAGATCGCCTGCTGAGTACTTGGCAACGCAGCGTAGAACGCTTGCGCCTGTTCGGCGTTACCGCTGAAGCCGTAGCCCAAGGTCAGCCAGCTCTGCAGCTCGTCGAGGTAGGTCTTGACCACTTTGCCCGGTTGCGCGCTCAACGACGTCTCTGCGTTGGCAAGATTTTTCGCATTCAGATAGCGAGCAATGAACCGGGAGTAATCCGGCCCTTGCGCGCCCACACCCGCCTGCAATACCACGCTGGCGCCCGGTTGTTTATCGCCGGCCACCAACGAGCCAAGGCTGGTGATGCTGGCGCGGTTTTCCATGAGGATGTTGCGCCCGGCATTGATATCGAGGACGCCGGGGCCGGCGATATCGAAGCTGCTGTAGAGAATGTCGCGGCCTGCCGAGACCCGCGATACATCTCGCAGGTCATTGTGGACGAACAGGTTGCCGGTGGAAAAAATGTCCTCCTTGCCGCTACTCATTTCCACTTTCGGCACGGCCGCAGGCTGCCCCAGACTAGTCCCGGAAGCAACGATGTCGCGTCCGGCGATCATCCACACAGGCCCAGCCGCTTCGTACCAGGTGCGTCCGGAAGTGGAAAAACTCAACGTTTCGCCACTGCGAACGCCCACCAGGTCCCCCGTCAGCGCATAGAATCGCGCCGGCCCCTGTACGTCGTTCAATCCCGAGTAGCTGTTGGGACCAAAGGCAAACAGCGGATATCGCACGTTGCCCTCTGGCGCCACGCCATCGTCACTGTAGTTGGTGCGCAGCGGTTTGCTAGCGTTGCTGTTGGCGTAGGCATTGAATGCCGGGTTGAACGGGGTAGCCATGGCCATCGGACTGGCCCCCGACTGGTTGATCGCATAGCCACCGGCGTAGATAGAGTCCCCTGCCAGCAGTTCAAGCTGTCCCGACTTCGACGGTGCCAGAAGCAGTGAGTAACCTTGCAGCGGGTAGTTGTTTACGCCAGTGAACGTCGCGGATGGCCCCGCATAAATGGACCCCTGGCCCGCCACCGCGCGCAGAATCGATGGATAGACAAACCGGCCATCGGTAGGAGACGTATTGCGGCCCCTGATCAGGTCGTTGGATGGGCTGAACTCGGATAACTGTGTGCCCGGCGTCAGGTTCCCGCCAGCCGAGAACAGATCGATTGCCGTGTGGTCAGTCCACAATGAAAAGCCACTCAGGATGCCGCCCTGCTGAACGCTTGCGTCGGCCGCCATGATCGGGCTGGCGTTCATCAGACTCACTCGCCCAGGATCCGCGGCACCGCCCAACACCAAATCACCGCGACTGCTCAGGCTCATGCCCGAATCCCCCGGAATCAGCACCACCCCTCCGGCAGCGCTACCGGTGGTCGAGGTAAACGGATCAAGTGCGCGGGTTTCCCGAAGATCATTGAACACGGCGCCGGCGCCGTACTGCAGGTTGATGCCGCCGAGTGCTCCACCCGTCATGTGTGCCGCGCCGCGCAGGTTGATCAGCGCGCCCTGTAGATCATGATTCGGTTGGCCAAAGCCGGTTTCTCCGGCTCGCGCCTGCAGCGAAGGGTTGAGCGTGCCACCAATACGAATATCCATGTCACCCCCACCGGTCATCTGCACGCTGCCATCGCTGGCAACCCGACCGGTACTGCCCACCGCGACGATCAGCCCCTGACCACGCGGGTAGTTAACGGCATCGCCCATCGGCTTGAGCATGCCGGCATCAGCAGCGGCCCGCAGGCTGATATTGCCACCGCCCAAGGTGCCGAAACCGGTGAAACCCACCAGATACGGTTCAGTATTGATCACCCGATCTGACTTCATTTGGGTGGAATAACTGCCGAAGTTGATCCACCAGGCCGTGGGCACATCCGGGTTTCCCGTGCCTTGGCGCCACAGCCAGTTGCCCACTGCCACACTGGCCATCTGCTCGCGGAACCCGCCCGCTATCGATTGGGCTTTCGTCCCGACCGAATCACCGGAGACCGAGCCACCGGCACTGATTGTCAGGTTCCCCCCCATCTGCGGATACCAGGCCTGATAAAGACTATCGGCGCCACCACTGACCCACTTTTCATAATCAGCACCGGCACTGCCCAACACTGAATTATTGTCCGAGAGATGCCCGCGCTTCTGGTTATACAACGGGTCGACATACGATGACTGTGTACCGGCGGTGTAGACGCCGAAAGGCGAGTCCATGCTCAGGTTGCCGGCAGCCATCAGATCGAGGTCGCCAGTACCGGTGCGCAGGACGCTGAACATCTGCGTATGGGCTTTGGCGGTGGTGCCGGGATTATTGGCGATACAGAGCTCCGGATAGATCTCGCAAAGGACTTGATACTCCTCGGTGACCGGTTCGTAGTCAGGTGCCTGACCGTTCCCCGGTGCCCAGACCCAGCGTGCCATCGGTACACAGAGTCCCGGAACCTGGTCACATACCCCCAGTTGGTCATCGGGCACCGGGTAATACGCCGGAAGGTCATAGGGATTATCCGCGGCCCAGACAAGTTGACCGGCGCTCTGTGTGATCGTCACACCGTAATGAGCGTCAGCCAGTCGCAAGTTGCCATCCGCTGTCACCGGTTTCAAGGCACGGCTGTCGGCTGCCAGAAGATCGGCCCCGGCGACCGCGCGCATCGACCACGACGCACTACCCGACGGCAGCATGCTCGCCACAGCCCAGTTTTTACCTTGCTGCGTACCGTTGAGCGGACGCAGTTCAATCACCGAAGTGCCTTCTGCGAGCTTTACATCGGTCATCGACGGAATCAGCGAACCGCGCAGCAAGGCCAGCGCGCCCTTTAACTTCACGCCGGAGAAGGTCGTCAGATCTGCATCGTAAACGCTTGGCAACGGCACGCCCTTGGGCCAGTTCATCGCTTGCAGGGCGGTGGCCTTGTTCAAGCGAATACCGGCACCCAGACGTGATTCGGCAGGCAGCGTCACACTGTCGCTGAGCAGCGTGCCGGCGGCGTACAACAGGTTACCGTTCTGGTCGTGAATCGCCCCCGACAGCACGGTGCCCGCACTGAAGGTGTACGCCTCCCCCAGCACCGCCTGAGTCGGCAACAACGTGCCGCTGGCCAATACCGCCCCCTGGAGGGTCACGTCGTAATTGAGTGTGGCGCCTATCGGGAACTGCGTACCTTCGGCCAGCGACACACCGGCGCCCGGCACGATCAGATCACCACCGAACGGCTGCACACCGGCAATCAATTTCCAGCCGGCGTCATCCTGAGTTTCCGGCGGCGGCGCGAAACCGTCGTTGATGCTGCCGTAGATGTCGAGATTGCCACCGGCGCGGATGACCAGGCTACCGGCCTCACCAGAGCCATACACCGACGGGTTCAAGCGCGTGTGCGGATTGAGGCTGGCATAGCGATAACCGGACAAGTCCAGATCGCCCTCCACCACCAGGTCGCCGTCGGCGGTTTTGCTGGCGATTTCCACACCCGGGCGCAGATGGAACGCGTCGGCGTAAGTGGCGTTGTTCAGCCCGGCGAGTTTGCGTTGCAGCAGATCGCTGTTGCCCAGCGCGGCGTTGATAAAGGTGTTGCTGTCACCGTGAATGCGCTCGAGCATGGCTTGATCGATCACTTGATACGGTCGGCCACTGACCGCTTGATCGACGCCATCGCGGGCATCGGTGTAGCGGCGTGTACCGTTGAGGCCAATGGAGCGAGCGCCCTGAATGGTCAACGCACCGCTGGCGTCGATGGCGATGTCACTACTGCCCAGACGCGGTGCGTTGAGTTCAAGAGTGCCGCGCAGCATTCCATCGTGTTGCCCGGCAAGGAAACCGGGCACCGCATCGGTGCCGTGACGCAGGTCGATCCGCGCGCCGGACGCCAGCGTGAGTACACCCTCACCGGAATTGAGTTCCACCGTGGCCCGGTTCGGTGCATCGATGATCTTGCCGTAGCTGTCAACGCGCAGGACTCGACCATGAGCGTCGAGCACGCTGTTGCCGGCCAGCGCCAGAGCGTTTTTTGCCGACAGACGAATGTTGCCGACGCGCTCGCCACTGGCGTCGACCAAACCGGTCACTGTCAGGCTGCCGTTGTCCACCGAGACATTGATGTCACCGGCCTTGAGGCCATCGCCGATCACAAGATTGCCTTGTTTGAGCTGCAAGCTGCGGCTGCCGAACACCTGTCCGGCGTTCAGGCGCTGATTAAGCGCGGCGAACTGCGCGGTGGCATCTGCGCCCAGATTTTGCGCGCGAATGTCCACGCCCCCGGCCTTGTATGGCACCAGCGTGCCGCCGGCATCGTAATAACCGCTGCTGCCGCCGAGGATTTCACCCTGCAAATCGACGGTTCCGGCCGCGTCGGCCAACGCAATGGCGCTGAGGTTACCGGCCTGATTATTCTTCGCCGACAGGTCAATCCGCGAGCCCGCCGCTTGACGGATATTGCCGTTGGCGCTGTACAGCGACACGTCGCCGCCCCAGCTGTATTTGTTCACATCGTTGAACGGCAGCGTACGCCCGGCCATGTCCAGCACCGCAGCGCTGCCCAGGGTCAAATCGCCTTCGGACTTGACCGTCAGCTTGCCGCTGGCCAGGGTGATACGGCTATCGAGCACGATGTTGCGAGCCTCAAGGTTCAACTCGGCACCCAGGGCGTCCGCCGCCCCTGCAGCCCCGCCACCGCTGAGCGTCAGATTGTTGCCAGCCTTGAGCACACTCACCGACGCCGCTTCACCGGTGAGCAACGGCGTACGCAGATTCAGGTTGCCGCCGCTGTAGCTGTAACCCTTGAGCGGATCGTAAGCGCCCTGCTCCTGATACACCGCCAGGTTGCCCTTGTGGTTGGCGGTGATGCGGTCGCTGGCCGTCAGGTTGACGTTGGCAAAACCCAGCGCCAGACGATTGTTCTGATCCAGGCCGCTCGCCTGCGGCATCGGGCCGAAACCCAACTCGATGCGTTGCGCCTGAATGTCCAGCGTGCCGCTGCCCGTACCGGCGCCAGCGGTGATCACGCCGCCAGGACTTTGCGTGGCGCCGTTCCAGATCAAATTGGCGGTGCGGATGCTCGCCACATCACTGGCATCGCCCGAGCCATAAATCGCCGGGGTGACCAGCAGCAGATTCTGCAGTTTGCTCTGGCCAGTCTGCGGATCGAGGGTGTCGAGGCTCACGCTGCCGTAGAAATTGAAAGCATCACGAGTTGTCAGGCTCAAGGTTTCCAGCGCCGGTGCGCCGTACTGCGTGTCGCCCCGCAACAGTCGATTGAGCACGTTCTGGTTCAGCATCAATCCCGCCGGTACGCGACTGCCTGCCGCTGCCAGCGCCTCGGCACTGCCGGCGTTGACCGAGCCGACCGAAAGCGCGAGCTGACGCGTGCCGAAGCGCACCGCTTCGTCGAGTTCGAATTGATTGTCCGTGGCGGCCGTCAGACTGCCATTCGAATAAAGGATTGCCGGATCGCTGCACACAGCCGTTGTGCAGACACCAATGCGGATGCTGCCGCCGCCGGAAATGCCGCTGGCCGCTTTCGGCGCCAGAACGTGGGTCCAGCCGTTGGAAGCGAGCAACAGGCTGGATTGGTCAGGCTGATAGAAAAAGCCCGCCGTTGAGTCGTAGGCCACATAGCCCCGTCCCAGTGTGTTGATTCCCGCCCCCGCCTCGACCGTGATGCCACCAAGAGTCGACGTGGTGCGCAAGAGCACTTCCGGCGCGGACAGGATCGCCCCTTCACGCAAAACAATGTCTTGGCTGGTGCCAACGAAATCAATGATGTTGGCCGCGTTGTTGTACTGGACCTTCGGCATCGCACCGATGCTCAGACGTCCGGCATTGAGATTGTTGAGCGTGTCGGCGTAGACCGACACGCCATTGAAGTCTGGGGTTGGCGTATGCCCTGCGCCGAGGATTTCAAAGTTCGCGCCGGCATTGCCCCCGCGCAGCACAGCAGTGCCGATCGAGCCCCCCTCGGCGGCCTTGAACAACGCCTGCCCGTTGAACAGCAAAGCAATGTCTTGTTCGCCACCGGCGTTCAGACGCAAATCCAGCGTCTTGCCGTCCATGGGTGCCAGCGCACGCGGCACGCCCCGACGTGCGGCATCGCTGTAAATGAATTGGGCCAGGCTGGTTTCGTTGTATTGCGAGTAGCGGCGCAACACATCGGCAGAGGTCACAATCACCTGGCTGGCGAGGCTGTCACGCAAACCGGTATTGGCAATCGACATCTGCCCGCTGCTGGTCCAGGAGCCATTGCGCAGTTGCAGCGCGCGCGTCGTCCCGCTCGGGGTCGCCTGACCGTTGACTTCAACGCGAAACGCCCCCGGCAACAGGGCAAAGCTGGAGGGCAACAAGGTGTAGGTGCCTGCGGCCAGACCGGGCACGCCCGCGCCAAGGGTGATCTGCTGGCCGACACGCGGATCCACTGCAGCAGCCCCTGCCACCACCGGCGCATAAACGCTCTGATTGCCCGGCACGATGGCGTAGACCGGATTGCTCGCAAGCCCTGGCAAGCTGAAGGTGCCGTCGGCGGCGTTGCGTACCAACGGATTGAGACGGGCATCGGTGGAGCCGCCACGCCCGGACACGAAACCGGCACCGCGAAGGTCACCGCCACCGGACAGATCAAGGGTCGCACCACTTTGTACATCGATGTATTGCGAGTTGACGACCACGCCATTGGTGTCGCCGGTGATGCCATTCAAGACGACAGACTTGTCGTTGTAGCGATAGTCGATGTCATCGGTGGTGCCGCCGTAAGGCATGAGCAACCCGGCGGCGCTGACCGACGTCAAACTGCCCGGCAACAGGCGCACCTCATGTATGGTGGTCAGGACATCGTCACCCAGGGTGATCAGGCCCAACGGTGCACGGATGACCCCGCCCTGCTCAATGGTGCCCGCGGTCAGGTTCAAACTGCCGAATACCGAGTAAGGCACCGCCGCAGGTGCCGTGCCGCGACCGCTGATCCGCAGGGTGTGTTCGTTCGCCCGATCGGCGCCCTGATAGCCGGCGCGCACTTCGGCCTGGACGCCCGTGGCCGGGTAGATTTGCGCCGCACCGAGATTCAAGTCACCCGGAGTCCACAGCCGGGTTCTTTCGGCACGGTCATTGGGCGCGAGAAAACGCAGGTCGCCGCTGCTGTCGAGCGACACCAGGCCGAATGCCCGGCGACTGTATGCAACGGCAGGCCCTTGCTGTTGCAAGATCGCACCCTGCGTACCGAACGACAGCCCGTTGCCCACATCCAGCAGGTTCGCCGATGCATTGAACGTGGCCTGCGACAATCGGTTCGTGGGGTTGAGGGTCACCCGTGGCCGCGTCATGGTGACGGCATCGAAATAAGTACCGACACCGGACAGGCGCAGGTACGGCGCGCGCAAATCGATACGTGCTACATCACTGGAATTTTCTGCCAGCGAGAGCGCCCCGGCATACAGATTGAGGCTCTGGTTCATGTGCAGATTGACGTCACCGTCAAACGACAACAAGCCGTTGCTCAGCAGGCTCAGGTTGTCGAAACCGCCGGCCATCAACTCATCCGCACTCAGGCGCGTCTGGCCGTAACGCAAACTGTCGGCGCCCTCGCCCGGTCGTAGAATGGCGGACAGCCGAGTGTCCCCCGGGTCCTGGCCGATAATGACTTCCCTCGGCGCGCGCACCGCATTGCTTGCCGAGTCCATGTACAAAGGGGCCTCAAGCGCCAGCTCCAGACGCCCACCGGCAGCGCCGACACCTCCGGCCGCCGCACGCAAGCTGCCCTCCGCGAACACGCCGTTATAGGAACTCAAGCTGATGCGCCCGCCATCCGTTGCAACGCGGGTCGGCCCCTGACCGGCGATATCGACAACAGCTTCGCTGCCGGACGCATCGAGTCGAGCCCCCTGACGAACGATGACATAGGCATCGGCCGCTGTGGCCGTCGCCAGTTTCGCGTCTATTTCGCCACCGATGATAATGCTGCCGCCCTTGCCGACCTGACCGTACGTGCGCCCCAGGGCATCAATGGCCGTATTTGCGCGTCCGGCGACATCCAGTACGGCCTGCTCGCCGATCCAGATCGAACGGTTGTGCGCATTCGGATCCGCCACTTGATTGGAGGTGCCCGGGTTGATCGAGCCGAACTGTTGCTGACGAATATCAATCGTCCCGCCCCAGGCATTCAGTTCACCTTCGACGGTGATCTGCCCGGCACCGCGCAGCTTGATGCTCTGCCCCGGATCGACACTGATGCGCGAACCACGGCCCAGGGTCAACGTGCTATTGGCGGCATCGATCAATCCGATCAGGCTGGCGCCGCCCTGCAACGTCAGGCTGGCGCCGGCGCGTTGGGTCAGCAGGCCCTTGGTCGGGTTTTCCTGGACCAGCGTCGGCGTCCACAACTCCAGCGCCGCCCGTGGGTCGACACCACTGGCCTGAGTCGCTGCGGCATCACCAAATCGGTACACCGGCAGGGTGATGTCAATCGCGGTGCCTTCGGCAACATCCAGCCCGCTCAGGCCGATCAGGTTGTAAGCGGAAAAGCCCTTGCTGAACAGATCACCGGACAGTTGCAGGGTGTTGTCGGCCAATGCCTGGTCGGTCTGGCCAACGAGGATCTTGTTGGCCTGCACCGTCAGCGTGCCGCCGCCCGTGACACCGTAGCCACGCAGCTCACCCGCAAGGTCGAGGTGGGTTATACCGGGCGCCGAAATCGCACTGGATTCCAGCGTCAAGTCACCACCCTTGCCGCCACGGGTCTTGCCGTTGGCCAGCACAGCGCCGCCGGAGGAAACATCGAGCAGACTGCCCGCGCCGATATCGATATCACCACTGCTGCGGATCGACAGCAGACCGCCATTCAAGTACGCAAGACTGGCGCCGTCGTCCGGGTTGGTGCGCAGGTTGCTCCACACGCCACGGGTATCGAGTCGCACACCGTCGGCCACTTTTACCTGTGTCGCCTTATCGACCTTCGCCGTGAGCCGAGTGTCAGCGGTATCGCTGCTGAGGAACTGATTGAGCACGTTGCCCAAGCGCAGATTACCGCCCCGCGCGCTCAGGTCGGCGCCGATCTGCACGTCCGGGGAATACAGAGTGATGTCGCCGCCGCTATCGACGGTCAGTGCGCCATCGACAATGACCTGATCCTTGGCCGCAACCTTGAGCGCACCGAGCCGGAAGCCATTGAGTTGATCGTTATCGAGATACAACTTGCCCTTGCGCCGCTCGGACACCGCACCGGCCAGATCCAGATCACTGCCGGCGACCGGACGCTCGCCGCCAATCTGCACTTGGTCGAGCGTCGGATTGAGCGAGTACAACAAGCCACTCGCGGCGGCAACATAAGTCGGATCATAACTGCCGACGATCAACTGCGCCCGCCGCGCCAGCGCCGTCTGGCTTTGTTCATAGCCATCGAGCACCGGTTTCGGCGCCTGATTCTGCCGTTCGCCCTGGTACACCTCGCCAATCATCTGCCCGTCGAGCACGGCGTTGGCCGTGGCGACCACCAACTGCCCGGCATCACGGCCGACGGTGTAACCCGACTCGAAGCGTGAGCGCGGCGCGATCAACGGGTTGTAGAAGTAACTGGTCTGGCCCCAGCGTTCGCTGTTGTCCTCATAGCCTTTGTACAGACCGGTGTAGAGCAGATCACCCGGCGCGCGCGAGACTTCGTAAAGTTTGCCATCCGCACCGCGCAGCCAGCTCTGCCGAATCTCGCCGCTCTGCACATCCAGCGTGCCGCCGGACAGATTGATCAGCGACCCTTTTTCCGTGACCACATCGTTGCCGGCAAAACTCACCGTGCCGCCCTGGGCCATCCACTCGCCAACGCTGTGGTTCTGCGTGCCGAGATAACCGCCGACTTCCAGCAAACCGCCCGCCGTGTACCAGCGATCCGTGGCATAACCGTTGGTGCCTGCCGGTACGTAAACCAGCTCGCGCACATCCACCCAGATGTCATTGCTGTTGAGCGCGCCTTTCTCGCGGTTGACCGCAGCATCGCGCTGCTCGTTGCCTTGCACGTTGATTTTGATGCTGTTGTTTTCCATCGCCACTTTGACGCCGAGGGCACCGGACACATCGATCATCGCGCCGTCACGCACCACGCTGCGGCGTTGTGCGCTGACCGCGACCTGGCCGCCAGTAGCCAAGGTGATCGAGCCGCTCTGGAACTCGACAGTGCCGCCGCTCTGCAGTTCGATGCGTGACTGGTCGCCACGGATCCGGTTGTTCGCGCTGACATTGGTCAGGGCCGCGTCGCGCTGGCTGTCGAGGGCGCTGAGATCACTGCTGTCGAGCATGATGGCCGTGGCGCTGCCCTGCCCCAGCGTGACGCTGCCGTTGCTGTCGGTGCTCGGGTTAGTCAGATGAATCGTGCCGCGCGTGGCCACTGACGTGCTGGCGAGCAACACACCGTTCTGCACCACTTCATGACCGGTCAAGGTGATATCGCCGGTGGCGGACTGGATCAAACCGTTGTTCGTGACGTTGCCCGCCACAGCACCGGCCTTGAAGCCGGGAATGACTTCGTTACCGAAGGTGGTGGACAGCGCATTACCCTCGGTGCCCGAACCTTTGCGGATGTAGAAACGCTCACCCGCGGCCAGCACGGTCTGGCCCTTGACGGTGTTGATGCTGCCGTCGTTCTGCACTTCGTTGCCGAGCAGCAAGGCATAACCACCGGCATCGGTAGACGACGCCGGCTGGTGGGTTGCGATGGCAGCACCGCGTTCCACCAACACCTTGCCGGCGGCATCGGTGAACGTTGGCTGCGTGCCGGTGCTGTCGAAGTACAGACCACGGTCGCGGAACTGGATATCGGTGATATTCGCCGCTGCCGCCACCAGATTGCGCACGTTGACCTGACTGCTGCCGCTGAACACGATGCCGTTGCGGTTGATCAGCATCACCGTGCCGTCGCCCTTGATCTGGCCCTGAATCTGACTGGCCCGCGCGCTCGGGTCATTGACCCGGTTAAGCACCGCCCAGTTCGACTGCTGGGCGAACTCGACCGTGGTGTTGCGCCCGACGTTGAAGGTTTCCCAGTTGAGAATTGCCTTGTCGGCGGTCTGCTCGATCTTCACCGTGGTCTTGCCATCAGCCTGAGTCTGTTGCGGACCCTTGGCGTTCTGCCAACCCTGAGCCAGGCTGTTATCGACCTTCAAACCACCCTCGCCCAAACCGTCCGGCACAAACTGCACCGTGCCCAACGCGGCAGCACGTCCGGCTGCCTGCGCGGCTTGTTGCGCGGCAATCGCCGCCACGGTGTTGTTCAAGGTCTGGATCGAGCGCTGCAACTGCTGATTGGCCTTCTGTTGTTGAGCCAGCGGCGGCGTCATCCCCGGTAATCCGCCCACGCTCGGCCGTGCTGCTGCCGCTTGCTGCGCAGCGCCCTTGGCGGCAAACCAGCTCGAACTGAACGCTGTCTGCGCCTGCGCACTGCCCGCCACCAGACACAACGCCACGGCGTGAGCCAACGGCTTGAGCAACCACAGCGCCGGATCCATGACTTCACGCTTGGATGGCAGAACGTTGGTACGACGACGGGATGGGCGAGCGAGCATCACTACGAGATCCTTTTTGATTGCCACACTTTGGTTGCCAAAGATGCCGCAGGCCTGCAAAAACCTGCTGTTACGTCATAGGCAGTTGGCGAGGGTCGCGACCGAACGGATGTCACACAAACTTCATGTCGGGGGAGTATTCGCGCAATCCGCACAACCGAATGCCGGGCGAATAACATGGCGGTCCCAGAAAGGGCCGCCATTGCGTTTCAATATTTGTCGTTTAGAGGGGACGGCCAATGCCGTTGCAAACGCTGGGGTTGTTGATATCGAGGTTATTGCCAGTGGTGTTAGTGACGAAGTTGGCAATGACCGCATTCTTCCAGGCATACGACATTGCAATGAATTTATGGGCCTGAGTCGCGACGTTGTTGCCGGGAATACTGTAGTGAGCCGCCAGAAAGGCCTTAACTTGCGCTGCAACCGCAGGATCTTTATAGCATTGGCCGAAGATGAAATTGGTGAACCCCGCCAGTTTGTAACCTTGCGTCGGATTGGCTACCACAGGCGACCACTTGGCCGGATTATCGACATCAGAGATTTTCGACGGTGGACTTGAATACGCCAACGCCGCCAGGACATAAGGATTGGTTGGCTGGATACCATTGATGCGAGCAACAACCGCGTTGCTACTTGCATCAACGTTGTCCGGACCGGCATAACCGATGGAACCATCGACAGCGTTCACGGCCTGCACAACATCCTGGTCATATTCCACCGCTACCCAATTTACGGGTACTGAGGAATTGGGTATGCGTGCGACAGTGAATCGTGCATCGGTCACAAATTGCGTCGGGCAGATCGAGTTCAAATGGCGGGTCAGGATTTCCGTAGCGCCACTCGCCTCCTTCCGGAACACAATACGAATAGGAGTGGTGTCCGAGGTGCCCAATAGAGAACCCCATGTGGTTTTTTTACCCGAAAACACATCACACAGCTGATTATCGAACAGGTTCAGAGCAGTCTGGCCGGTCTTTCTGTAGGGGATAGCCACGGACGTGATAACCGACGGTAGCTGGATCAATGGACCGTATGAAGCCCCATACTGGGTGGTATAGGTCGAGAGTTCCGAGTCAGTCAGAGTGGAGTCGCTGGCCGCAAAATGCACCGTCCCGGTTTGACTCAGCCGCATGGGATCGTTAGTCAGAAAAGCCTGTTTCCCGTAACCGCTACCCGCTGCGGCGTAGTTGAAGGTGGCCGGCAATATGCTGTCCACCGAACCGCTGTAAAGTTTCGCCGGGATGGTTGCCCCGCCACCCTTCATCGTCACCGCCATCGCCTGACTCGAAACCAATGCCGCCGATACCAGTGCAGCGATTCGAATACATCTGAACATGCTCAATCTCCTTACCGAACGCCCCCTCAAACGGGAGCCAAAAAAATGGCAGCCCCGAAGGGCCGCCATCTACACATCAGACTGAAACAACTGACTTACAAAGGACGACCGATAGCGTTGCAGACGCTGGCGTTGTTGATGTCCAGGTTGTTGCCCGAAGAGTTGGTAACGAAGTTGGCGGTGACAGCGGTTTTCCAGGCGTTAGGCACAGCAACAAATTTGTGAGCCTGAGTCGCGGTGTTGTTGCCCGGGTTGCTGTAGTGAGTGGTCAGGAAGGCTTTGACGTTCGCGGCCACGGCTGCATCCTTGTAGCACTGACCGAAGATGAGGTTGGTGTAGGCAGCCAGTTTGTAACCGGAAGCCGGGTTAGCCACCACTGGCGACCAGTTGGCAGGGTTGGCAGCCTGGGCTGGAGTCGAAGGAGCCGACACCGACGACAGGGCCAGAGTCACGTTCAGCGAAGTAGGCTGAACACCGTTGACGCGAGCAACCACCGCGTTGCTGGTGGCGTCAACACCGTCCGGACCGACATAACCGATAGAACCGTCAACAGCGTTCACGGTAGTGGCGACTTCGGAAGTGTTGGCGACGCCGACCCAGTTCGACGGCAGTGCCGAACCGGCTGGCAGACGAGCGTTGGTGAAGGTGGAGTTGGTAGCAAACTGGGTCGGGCAGACCGAGTTCAAGTGACGGCTGAGGATTTCCGAGGTGCCGCTGGAAACGTTGCGATAAACAACGCGGATCGGGGTGGTGTCGGCAGTGCCAAGCAACTGACCCCAAGTAGTTTTAGCGCCGGAGAAGGCATCGCACAGCTGAGCGCTGGTCAGGTTCAGTGCAGTCTGGCCGGCTTTTTTGTAAGGGATGGCAACCGAAGTAGCCACCGAAGGCAGTTGGATCAACGGACCGAACGAAGCACCGTAAGTGGTGGTGTAGGTGTTGAGTTCCGCAGCGCTGAGGATCGAGTCGCTACCCGCGAAGTGCACAGTGCCGGTGGTGCTGAAGCCGGCTGGATTGTTGGTCAGGAAGGCAGTCTTGCCACCGCCGCTACCGATGGCAGCGTAGGAGAAGTTGGCTGGCAGGATGCTGTCGGCAGAACCTTTGTACAGAGCGGCAGGCAGAGTTGCACCACCACCGGTAACGGCCATGGCTTGAGCGGAAGCCAGAGCGGCAACGGTCAGGGAAGCTGCGATCAGAGTGCGCTTGAACATGAAGAATCTCCTTTTCAACTGGTTTTGGGAACACAGGGTTTCGGATGGCTTGCATGACACTGGGAGGACTCAACTGGCCCTCGCTAGCGTTGGCCTTGGTTAAGTCGCACTGAGAAATTCGCAGTTTCCGGTGACAGATAAAGGAAAAAACCTCGGGAGGTGCGGGCTGATTTTCGAGGTATTTTCTCGGGTGCTTTCGCGGTTATCCGGAGTGTCTGCAGCAGGCTTTTCGAGGGAATCGGCCACAGCCCTTGAAGGGCCGTTGCAGATGACAGAAAGGAGAACCCGAGGATGGTGGGAATGAGGGTCGGGTGATGGTCAGATGCGCTGTAAAGTTTTGCAGATTTTTTGCCTGAGCTGACCTCATCGCGAGCAGGCTCACTCCTACAGGGGAACGCATTTCAAATGTAGGAGTGAGCCTGCTCGCGATAAGGCCCTCTGTTCACTACTGCACCAACTGGTTGATCTCGATGATCGGCAACAACACCGCCATCACAATCACCAACACCACCCCGCCCATCACCACAATCATCAGCGGTTCCAGCAGCGCCGTCATGCCCATCGCCCGCCGCTCGATATCACGGGACAACGTCTGCGCCGCACGCTCAAGCATCGGTGGCAGCGAACCGGTTTTCTCGCCACTGGCGATCAAATGAATCAGCACCGGCGGGAAGACGTTTTCCACGCGCAACGCTGCCGCCAGGTTCACACCCTCACGCACCTTGGCCGTGGCCTCAGTGACGCTCAGGCTTAGGCGATCGTTGGACAAGGTCTGCCGCGCCGCCTCCAGTGCGCGCAACAACGGCACCCCGGCGCCGCCGAGAATCGCCAGCGTCGAGGCGAAACGGGCGGTATTCAGACCAAGGATGAAACGCCCGAATAACGGCAGCCTCAGCACCCGGTGATGCCAACTCAACCGCGCCGCCGGATTGCGCAAATACAGGCGCCAACTCCAGAACATCCCAGTCATCAACGCGGCGCACAACCAACCCCAACTGCGGATGAAATCGCTGGCATTGAGCATCGCCAGTGTCAGCCCCGGCAGATCCTGCCGCGCCTGGGAAAACGCACTGACCACCTGCGGCACCACATAGCTGAGCAGGAAAATCACGATGCCGATCGACACCAGCCCGACCACACCCGGATAGATAAACGCCGTGAGAATCTTGCCGCGCAGGTTATTGCGCTCCTCGATGTAATCCGCCAGTCGCTCCATGACCTGCGCCAGATCGCCCGACTCCTCGCCCGCCGCAATCAACGCGCGATAGATCTCGGGAAAATCCCGGGGTCGCGACGCCAGCGATTCCGCCAGACGCATGCCACTGCGCACGTCGGCACGCACGGCGCTTAGAGTGTGGGCGATGTGTTTTTTCTCAGCCTGTTCGACCGTGGCACTCAGCGCCGCTTCCAGCGGCAGACTAGCGCCGAGCAGGCTCGCCAGTTGCCGCGTGGCCCAGGCCAGATCGTTGTCCGAGAGTTTGGCGCCGAACAGTCCACCACCGCCATGCTGGGCGACGTTGCTTTCCTTTTGCACCGACAATGCAGTCAAACCGCGCCCGCGCAACGCACTGAACGCAGCGGTTTGACTGTCCGCCTCCAGATGCCCGGATTCGATTTTTCCGGTCGCGTCGGCAGCTTCAAAACGATAGCGATTCATCAGGCGTCCCGTGTCACGCGCAGGATTTCTTCGGGGGCGGTGGCGCCGCTGCGAATCCAGCGCTCACCGTCCTCACGCAGGCTGAACATCCCGGCCTTGGCCGCCGATGCACGCAAGGCCTGCTCACCCGCGCCTTGGTGAATCAGGGTGCGGATGTCGTCGTCGATGCAGAACAATTCGTGAATGCCGGTGCGGCCGCTGTAGCCGGTTTGATTGCATGCCGCGCACCCGACCGGGCGCCATGTCCCCGGTGTCGCCGGGTCTTCCTGTTTGCACTGATTGCACAGGCGTCGCACCAAGCGTTGCGCGAGCACGCCGAGCATTGATGAGGCCAGCAGAAACGGCTCGACACCCATGTCGATCAAGCGGTTGACCGCTGACACTGCGTCGTTGGTGTGCAAGGTCGCCAGCACCAGGTGACCGGTCAGCGAGGCTTGCACCGCGATTTGCGCTGTCTCCAGATCGCGGATTTCACCGATCATGATGATGTCCGGGTCCTGGCGCAGAATGGCGCGGAGCGCGAGGGCAAAAGTCATGTCGATCTTGGCGTTGACCTGAATCTGGCTGATGCCCGGCAAGTCGTATTCCACCGGATCCTCGACGGTGAGGATGTTGCTGGTGCTCGCATCGAGCCGTGCCAGTGCGGCGTAGAGGCTGGTGGTTTTGCCGCTGCCCGTCGGCCCGGTGACCAAGACGATGCCGTGGGGCTGGCGGATCAGGTGATCGAGTTTCGCCAGCACCTGCGCATCCATGCCGAGGGTTTCCAGATGCAGGCGCCCGGCCTGTTTGTCGAGCAGACGCATCACCACCCGTTCGCCATGTCCGGTCGGCACGGTTGAAACGCGGATATCGATGGGCCGCCCGGCCACACGCAAGGCGATACGACCGTCCTGCGGCAGGCGTTTTTCGGCGATGTCGAGCTGCGCCATGATCTTGATCCGCGACACCAGCGCGCCGTGCAGCGCCTTGCGCGGCGAGACCACGTCACGCAAGGTGCCATCGACCCGGTAGCGCACCACCGAATGGGTTTCGAACGGCTCGATATGAATGTCGCTGGCCTCATCGCGCGCCGCTTGGGTCAGCAAGGCGTTGATCATGCGAATCACCGGCGCGCCGTCCTGGGTGTCGAGCAGGTCGGTGATTTCCGGCATGTCTTGCATCAGGCGGTCGAGGTCGACTTCGTTTTCCGCCGCACCGACGACGGCCGCGGCACTGCCGGTGTCGGCGTAAGCGCTGGCGAGCAAGCCGTCGAGTTCGTCATCGCGCACGCGCTGTATCGTGGTCGCGCCAAACTGCCGCCGCGCCTCGCTGATCGACCAGCCCGGCGTCGACGGGCACACCGTCAACACCCCGTCGCACAACAGAATCCGCTGCGCCTTGGCCCAGGCGTAGGGCAACGCGCTCATCTTCTGAAGTCCCCCGAGTTCTCCGTGGCAATGAGATTTCCTGTGACAATGCAATTCCCTGTGGCGAGGGGATTTATCCCCGATCGGCTGCGCAGCAGTCGTAAATCCTGCACACGCGGAGTGCCAGGATAATCCGGGTGACGGGTGTTGGGGCTGCTGCGCAACCCATCGGGGATAAATCCCCTCACCACAAAGGCATCACTCACATTGAGGGGCTGATTCAAAAGCGTGTGCTCCCTTCAATTGGAACCGCTTTGATGGTTGCTCGCGGCCCCGAAGTCGATCTTTTGCTTTGGCTTTTCTCTATGCCGCTGAAGAGCAGGATCAAAAGATCGCAGCCTTTGGCAGCTCCTACAGGTGCGGTGTTGCGCCTGATCCTTGTGGCAATGCGATACAAAGGAACACCGAGATTTCCTGTAGCAATGCAATTCCCTGTGGCGAGGGGATTTATCCCCGATCGGCTGCGCAGCAGTCGTAAATCCTGCACACGCGGAGTACCAGGATAATCCGGGTGACGGGTGTTAGGGCTGCTGCGCAACCCATCGGGGATAAATCCCCTCACCACAAAGGCATCACTCACATTGAGGGGCTGATTCAAAAGCGTGTGCTCCCTTCAATTGGAACCGCTTTGATGGTTACTCGCGGCCCCGAAGTCGATCTTTTGCTTTGGCTTTTCTCTATGCCGCTGAAGAGCAGGATCAAAAGATCGCAGCCTTTGGCAGCTCCTACAGGTGCGGTGTTGCGCCTGATCCTTGTGGCAATGCGATACAAAGGAACACCGAGATTTCCTGTAGCAATGCAATTCCCTGTGGCGAGGGGATTTATCCCCGATCGGCTGCGCAGCAGTCGTAAACCCGAAACACACGGTATGTCTGGAAAAATGGAGCTGTTGGATTTGGGGCTGCTGCGCAACCCATCGGGGATAAATCCCCTCACCACAAAGGCATCACTCACATTGAGGACCGATTTCAAAAGCGCGTGCTCCCTTCAATTGGAACCGCTTTGATCGTGGCGCGGGGGCCCGAAGCCGGAACCGAACTTGGAACACCCTGCGCAGCACTTGGCAACTGCGGCGCCTGCATGTCCGGCATCGCCCAACTGCGCTCCGGCTGCAAACCACCCTGCGCCCGACGCATGAAGTCATAGCGGTTAAGGGTGATGCTGCGCCCCGCCTCGCTGTCGCGGATGATGTACGGGCGCAGAAACACCATCAGGTTGGTCTTGGTGATCGCCCGGCGTTCGTTGCGAAACAGCGCGCCGATCCCCGGCAGGCTGCCCAGCCAAGGCACCGCATCATTGCTCTGGCTGTAGCCGTCCTGGAGCAAACCGCCAAGCACCATGATCTGACCGTCATCCAACAGAATGCTGGTGTCAATCGCCCGCTTGTTGGTGACAATCCCCGCAGAATTGGCACTGGCCGAAGCTCGCTCGTCAATGCTGCTGACTTCCTGATAGATATCGAGCTTGACCGTGCCGCCCTCGGAAATCTGCGGACGCACATTCAGCTTCAAACCGACTTCTTCACGGGTCACGGTCTGGAACGGATTGTTGCTGGTGCCGCCACCACCGGTGACGTAGCTACCGCTGACAAACGGGATGGTCTGGCCCACAAAAATACTCGCCGCTTCGTTGTCCAGCGTCAGCAGATTCGGCGTCGACAACACGTTAGTGCCGCCTTTGCTCTTCAGGGCGCGGGCCAGCATTTTCAGGTCGAGGATCTTGCCGATCCCGGGAATGTCGACGGTGCCGTTGACGTAGCCCAGGTTCAAACCCTGCGGCAGCACATCGATGCTGGTCTTGCCATTGGTGTTGATCCCCGAGCCGCCCAGATTGGCCCCGCCAATCACACCTTTGCCGCCCAGATTGCCGGTCTGCCATTGCACGCCGAATTCGCTGGCATCATCCTCACCGACTTCGACGATCAAGCTCTCGATCACCACTTGGGCGCGACGCTGATCGAGCAAATCGATGACTTCGCGCAGGTTGCGATACAGCGGCTCCGGCGCGGAAATCAGCAAGGTGTTGGTGGTCGCATCAGCCTGGATGGTCACACCGCCAGCGCTGAAGGCAACGTTCTGTTCGCTGGCCTGACTGCCGCTGTTACTGATGCCGCCATTGCCCTGCGCGTAACTGCCGCCAGTGCTGCCACTACTGGACGTGGTCGAAGTTGTGCCACTGGTTTGCGTGCCGCTCTGGCCACTTTGCCCGCCGGAGCCGCTGGCGTTGCTGCCCATCGCACTGAGCACCGAACGCGCGCTGTCGCTGGTGCCGCTATCACTCTCACCCGTGAGCAAACCACGCAACGCCTGCGCCAGTTTCGCCGCCTGCGCGTTACGCAGATACACCACATGCAGATTGCTCGGATTGCTCTGCGCGTTGTCGAGTTTGTAGATCAGGTTACGCGCCAGTTCGGTCCGCTCCGGACTGCCCGCACGAATGATGATCGTGTTCGAACGCGGATCACCGATCACCGCGATTTTCTGCGTTGGATCATTGCCCGGTGCATCCAGCAAATCCGCCACCATCGGCGCAATGTCCGCAGCAATACCGTTCTGAATCTGCACCACATCCGTGTCAATCGCACTCGGCGAATCAATGCTCGCGATCAACTGCGCCACGCGAGTCAGGTTCTCCGCGTAATCGGTGATGACGATGGTGTTGTTGCCCGGATAGGCGTTGATCGGATTGTTCGGCGAAACGATCGGCCGCAGCACCGGAATCAGGTTCACCGCGTTCTCGTATTGCAGTCGGAACGTGCGGGTGAGCATGCCGTTACCTGCCGGCTTATCGGCGCTGTAAATCGGCCCGCCCAGCAACTTCGCATCAGCCTCCGGCACCACCTGCGCCACACCGCCGACATCAACCACGCTGAAACCCTGCATGCGCAACGCCGCCAGCAACATGTCGTAAGCCTGCCGCGCCGGCACCTGACCTTCCGAGACCAGCGTCAGAGTGCCCTTCACCCTTGGATCGACCAAAAACTGCTGACCGGTGGAACGCGACAGCGCCCGCACCACCGCTTGAATATCGGCGTCGACGAAATTCAGCGTCACCGGTTGATCGCCCAAAGGATTGCTCGGCAACGCAATGCCCGACGCCGCCACGCCGCTGCGCGCACTTTTGCTGATGTTGTGCAATTGCTTCGGTGCAGGTCGCGCCTGAGCCTGTGCGCGCTCGCGGTCGAGCACCGCGTCGCCGCTGCGCTGAGTGTTAGCCAGCGGCCGGCCCAGCTCACTGTCGACCAGCAACGGCGGCTGATTCTGTGGTGTGGTGGTGTTGCTGCACGCGCTCAACGCCATCAGCAACATCGGCAATGCCAGACGTGCCGGTTTGGATCCTGACCCCTTCATGAAGCTTCCTTAGCGCCCTGCGCCTGATCCATGCGAACGGTGCCTGACAAAGTGCCGGCAGTGATCTCGGTCGAGGTGTTGTCTGCGCGTTGCAGACGGGCCTCGACCACTTGCAGAGAAAGTTGTCCCGGCGTGCTCAGCAACCAGTCGAGCAGCGCATCCGCCGGCGCGGCATTGAAGCTCAATTGCCAGGCGCCGCCGTCTGCGGCTTGCAACTGGAAATGCCCGCCCAGACCGCTGGCCTGCAAAGTCTGCTCAAGCGACTGGCCGACGCTCTGCCCTTCCGGGCGCACGCTGACCTCGCGCAACAGCACTTCCAGTGCCTCGGTCTGCGCCCGCAACTTGGGCGTTTCGCTCTGCCAATAACTGATTTTCTTCAGCGGCGGCTGGATCAGTGCGACCCACAGCAGCAAGCCGAAAAGCGCGATCGCCATTGCACTGACCATGCGTTTTTCACGCAATGCCAACGGCTGCCAGCGCGCCTGTAACTGGCGGGTGAACTGCTGCCAACGAGCGCGATAAACCGCCAGCGCTGCCTTAATCATCGTCTGCCTCGCTGCTGTCTTCGCTTTCGGTGGAGGTGCTTTCGCTGGCGCTGCTGTCGCCGCCCGGGCGTAGGGTCCAGCCGTCATCGTCCGCCGTCACGCTGATGCCGGCCTGGGCCAGAGTGCTTTGCCAGTCCTTGTCGTTGCCATTGCGCCGCGCATCGGTGAGCAAAGTGATCTGCAGCGCCCCGTCCGCGAACGACAGACGTTCGACACTGCCGGCCATCGACGGCATGCCGCTACCGGCCTGCAACACCAATCGGCTGAAGTTTTGCGCCGGATCGTCCGCCGCGCCTTTCTGCCGTGCAGCGATCTGCTGACGAGCCTGTTGCAACGGATTAAGGATCACCGGCAACTCGGGGAAGGCCTGTTTCACCCGCAGATTCATTTGCGTCTTGAGTTGCTGACCCTGATCAGCTTCACGGGCGGCATACAGGTTCAAACCGATCACCCACACCGCCACGGCCAACAACGAAAAGCCAAGCGCCCGGCCCCAACCACGCTGCTCGCCGGCCTGCTGTTGCACGGCGCCGTGCAGGCCCCAACCCGGCAACGGCCCGGTCCAGCGTTGCGCATCGGCCATCGGCAATTCGGCATCCGCCGGCGCGTGATCGCCGATCCAGTGCAGCGTCGTGCCCGGCGTCCACAAAGCGCTGTCGACCTCGTCATCGAACAGCGGCTGCACTCGCGCCGATTGCACGCTGTCACGCAGCAACAAATGAGCGTCATCCACGCAAGCAACCGTGCCCGGCAACACCGGCAAACGGTAAGCCGCCGGGTACAGACCGCGCAGGCTCAAACCGTGTTGCTTGAGCACCAGACCCAAACGCTGCAAGTGCTGCCGAAGTGCCCATGCAATCTGCACCTGCCCGGCGTCATCCCGAGCACTGTGAGCAATGTGCATCTCGGCGCTGTCGCCCAGCATCAAGGCTTGCGCCGCACACTGCACCGCCGCTGCTGTTTTGTTCGCCGGCAACGGCGGCAAATCGATCGTCGCCACAAGGCTGTCGGCCGGGTGCAGAAAAGCCACCAGCGCCGGGGTTTTCGCCATCTGCCCCAACTGCTCCAGCGTCAGGTTTTCTTCGCGGCTGACCTGACCTTGCCGATCCAGCCAGGCGCAACTCAACACGCTGCGCAGGTCCAGTTCCGCCAATCGCGGCAAGGCAATCCTGAGCTGGCTCATACGCCCACCCGCGACCAGATCACCTGCGGCAAGCGGTCCTGACTGCGATGCAGCAACGCCTCCAGACTGACCCGGCGCTGCTCGCGGCGCGCCTCGCCACGCAGGCGAAACCAGTCACTGGTGATGCCGACCTTGACGCTGCTGACCTCCAGATTCGGCATGCGCAAACGGTTGACGAAATCGCCCCGATTGATAAACCAGCGCCCGGCATCGCGTTCGTTGATCAGCGCCTGTGCACGCTCCAGCGACAACCCCGGCACATACGCCGCCAGCACCGGCGCGGTGGCGGTATTGCCGTTGAGCCACGTGGTCGCGGGGATCACCGTCAGGTACGGCGCCATTTTGGCGATGAGCGCGTCATTGACCCCGTCAACGCTGCGCAGATCATCGAGATTGCGCAGCATCGGCAGCGTCGGATTCTGCGGTTTGCGCGAGGCGTTTGGCGAGGTGGTGCGACCACTGTCGAAGCCGCTTTTCGGCGCCTCGGCAATCTGCGGATTCAGCAGTCGCGGGTAGGAAGCGATCACCCGCTGACTGATGCGCTGACTCAACCCGGCGCTGACCCCGATCAACTCGCACAAGCGCTGAAACGCCTCGACCTGCGCCTCGTCGACACGCTCATTGGCCACCAGATTGCGCAGATTGAACTTGCCTTGCTCGTCCTCCAATCGGCCTTCAAACCCCTGGGCGGTCAGACGCTGCGCCCACGGCTGATCGAGCCGGGTCAGCGGATCGCGTTCGCGTGCATCCCAGAGCAATTGACGGCTGATTTCCAACCCGCCCTGCACCACCCAACGCCCTTGCACGCGTTGCTGATCCGCCTCCAGCGCACGGGTCGACACGCTCTGGCGCGTCAGCATGCCCGCCGCAATCACCGCCACCACGGCCGCAATCAACAACGCACTGATAATCGCCATGCCCTCTTGCTTCGCCCCATCAGGCGAACGGCTGTTCATGGCCGGCCTTACAGCTGCCAGGAACCGATATCGGCATTCACGCCGTCGCCGTCAGGCTGACCGTCGGCACCGAGGGAAAAGATGTCGATCTCGCCGTTGGCGCCGGGGTTGAGGTACTGATAAGGACGACCCCACGGATCGTTCGGCAAACGCTCCAGGTACGAACGCCAATTGCTGTTCTTGGCATCCGCCGGCCGCTCCACCAACACTTTCAGGCCCTGACTCTGGTTCGGGTAAGTGCCGTGATCGAGGCGATACAGCTTCAACGCCTGCATCAAACCACCAATGTCCTGCTTCGCCGCCGTCGCCCGCGCCTGATCCGGACGGTCGAGCACCTTGGGCACCACCATCGCCGCCAGAATCCCGAGAATCACCACGACCACCATGATCTCGATCAGGGTAAAACCCTGCTGACCACGCGGCTTGCGCAACGGTTGATGAAGCGATTTGAAAGGTGCGATATCCATCTCGACATTCCCTGGCTTGATTCGATTCGACGCGCAGTGTTGCAAGAAGATATGTCAGGGATGTTGAAAATCCTCGGGTGTTTTCGTCGTCAAGCCGTCAAGGACGGGGGTTAGCGTCGAGGGCTGTGTTTTGGCTTTAGGCCTTTTATGCGTGCGCGTTCGCGAGAAGACGGTTTCACCCTGATTGAAGTGCTGGTGGCACTGGCGATTATTGCCGTGGCCATGTCGGCGGCTGTGCGCGTGGCGGGTTTGATGACGCAAAGCAGCGGGCTGTTAAGGGATCGATCTGTTGCGATGCTGGCGGCGCAAAGCCGAATGGCCGAGTTGCGTCTGGAAGGCAAGTTGCCGATGGGTATGAAAGCGCAGGACTGCGATCAGGGGCGGTTGTTGCTGAGCTGCGAACAGGTGATCGCAGCGGCAGAGAATGGTCGATTGCTGAAGATCGGCATCCAGGTATTCGACCGCAACCAGGATGCGCCACCACTGGCAAAACTCGAAACCCTACTAACCCGCCCCCTGTAGGAGCTGCCGCAGGCTGCGATCTTTTGATCCTGTTTTTTAAAAAGCAACGTCAAAAGATCGCAGCCTGCGGCAGCTCCTACAGGTTTTGTGGTGTTTGCAGATTTTGCACTCACTGCAAAACCCTGTGGGAGCGGGCTTGCCCGCGAAGGCGCCAGAACAGACACCCAATCAATCACCAGGTGATTCCGACAACCGACTCACCGCCAGCTCTCCCTATAACTGAACACGGCAATCGGTCGAGCACCAGCTTCCGCCCGGTGACTGACCAACCTGCCACCACAGCCAGACATTCAAATGCCGGTCAGCGTTGCGGATAAGGCACACCCAGCTCCCAACGTGATTGCCAATGCGCGATGTATTGACGCGAAACCTCCGGCATATCTCGAATCACCACCACATTTTCCGAGTTAGCGGTTTCGGCGGACGGCGCGAAATTGAATGAACCTGTTTCGACCGTATTCCCGTCAACAATGATGGTTTTGTCGTGATGGAGATGGAAATGCTCATTGGTGCGCAGTTCCACGCCGTTCAAAACCACAAAGTCCATCGCCGCCTTACTGGACTTGCCCAGATTTCGCTTTTTATCGACCACTATGCGCACCTCCACCCCACGCTTCTCCGCATCAATCAAAGCCTGCACGATATCGGGAGCCTGGAACGCATAGGCGAGCATCTGAATGCTGTGCTGCGCGGATCCGATGGTTTCCAAAACCAGCTTTCGCGCCGAACCTTCCGGGGAAAAACCGACCTGAACGCTGGGTTCGGCATGGGCTATGGCCGTGGTACTGAGCAAGATCGCCAGCGCGGCGCATTGCAATCCAGTCATGTTTGAAGACCTTGAGTTGAACAGGCGGGACGCTTTAGTTGCAGGATGTCAGTCCGTGTGAACGATAACATGGCCATTATTCGCGGCAACCCGGTAGCGCCGTGGACAAGTTTTTCTTTCTCCATCACGAGGAATATCTGCCTCGTCTCATCACTCGATACGCGCCACTCTTGGGGCATCTTCCATCCCCGAAAAGGTCAAGCAACATGCTCAACGGTAAATATGCGCTGATTACGGGTGGCTCGTCAGGCATTGGCCTCGCCACAGCACGATTGATGCTCGGAGCGGAGATCGTGGTTGATGGCGGTCGGGCGGAGCTTTGAATCTTGCGACTGAATACTGATCAGACACGCCGCACCCTCGTTCATGGCGCACTGCTGCCGTGGGTCGCATCCCCGGCTGCGGGCGTCCAGCGGCGCATGCTTTATCGCGACGGGGAAGAAAAAGCCCGGGCGACCTCATTGGTTCGCTATGCGGCGGGGAGCACCTTCCGCCCGCATAGTCATCCCGGGGGTGAAGAATTTCTGGTGCTTGAAGGGATCTTTCAAGATGAACGCGGCGACTACCCCGCTGGCACCTACGTGCGCAATCCTCCCGGCAGCAGCCACGCACCGGCATCAACCACGGGTTGCGTGATTTTTGTAAGGCTGCAGCAATTTGACAAAGATGATGTGCGCGAGTGCTTCGTCTATCCCGACCAACATCAAACGCACTCCGACACCCGAACGCTCTTCAGTGGCCACGACGAACACGTGACCCTGCATGACTGTCCGGCAGGCACACTGCTGGAACTCTCCAACGAAGCAGGTCTCGAGTTATTGATACTGTCCGGCTCTGCGGTTGAAAACGGTGACCTGCTCCAGCCTTTATCCTGGCTTCGACTGCCGCCGGGCATTGCGTTACGGGCAAGGATCGGGAATGCCGGCGCCCGTCTCTGGATCAAGCGCAGGCGCGCCACAGATTCAGTCGCCGAGCTTTCCTGAAGCTTGCGCAAGCAGCCATTCGCGGAAGGCTGTTATCTTCGCCAGATCCGCCACTTCGGGCCGATGAACGATGTAATAAGCGAACGCCAGCGGACAGCTTGCTTCGCCAAAGGGACGGACCAACCGCCCTGCCTCCAGGTCATCCCGCAGCATGACACTGCGCCCAAGCGCCAGGCCCTGCCCGTCAATCGCCGCCTGCAGCACGGCGGCAGAATTGTTGATGCGCAGCCCATGCTCGGCATTGATAGCGGAATGTCCCGAGGCGTCGAGCCATGTCCGCCACGTCGGATAATCGGGATCGGCAACCATCGACAAGTCGTGGATCAACGTCGCTTCGGCGAGTTTGCTGGCTGACAGTCGTCCCTGTTCAAGCAACGGATAAGTCGGCGCACAGACCGGGTACATCTCTTCGTCCATCAGCTTGATCGCCGTCAGCCCCGGCCAACGTCCGGTGCCATAACGCACGCCGATGTCCACGCCTTCGGCAACAAAATCCACAGGCCTGAGATTGGTGTCCAACAGGACATCGATCCGAGGGTGCGCCAACTGAAAACGTTCGATGCGGGGCAACAGCCATTTGGCAGCAAACGCCGGGCTCACTGCCACCGTCAATCCGCTGCTGAGCGAACCCTCCTTCAACCGCGCCAACCCCATGCGCAGGTAGTCGAATCCCTCCCGGATATCGGGCAATGCCTCCCGAGCAACGTCGGTCGGAACCAGCCGCGCAGAACCGCTGGAGGCCCGATTGAACAACGCGACCCCCAGCCATGACTCCAGCGTACGTACCTGCTGCCCCACTGCTGCCGACGTCACGTGCAGCTCAGTGGCAGCAGCCGAGAAACTTTGATGCCGGGCGGCTGCTTCAAATGCCCGGAGAGCGTTGAGATACATCGGCGTATTCATGGGTTAAAGATTTTCTTTAATGGATGAAAAAGAATTCTGGTTTGTGCGACAGCTGTCCGAAGCGAAGAATAGCAGCCAAGGCCAACGCTCATAAGGGCAACCGATAGACAGCCCCAATGAATGGCACAAACGCTCCTATCTTACTCAGCCACAGGACATCCTCAACATGAAAAGATTTTCTTCCAAAGTCGCTATCGTCACCGGTGGTGGTTCAGGTATCGGTAAAGAAGTCGCACAGCGCCTGGTTGCCGAAGGCGCGAGTGTGGTGATCACCGGTCGCGATGCAGCCAAACTCGACAAAGCCGCAGCCCAGATCGACCCTACCGGCAAGCACCTACGCGTCCTGGCTGCGGACATTGCCAAACCCGCCTCTGCCAAAGCGCTGGTGGCGCTTGCGACTGCCGAGTTCGGCGCAGTGGACATTCTGATCAACAACGCTGGCGTGTTTAATCCGAAACCGTTCCTGGAGCTGGACGAGGATGAATACGACGGTTTCATCGATATCATCCTCAAGGGCAAGTTCTTCATGGCCCAGGCAGCGGCCAAAGCGATGCAACTGCGTGGCGGCGGCGTCATCGTGCAAACCGGTTCCCTGTGGGCACTGCAAGCCATCGGCGTCACCCCTTCTGCGGCCTACTCGGCGGCCAATGCGGGCGTGCATGCACTGACCCGAAACCTGGCCATTGAACTGGCCTCCTCCAACATTCGCATCAACACCGTTGCGCCAGCCGTGGTTGAAACGCCGGTGTACAACACCTTCATGGACAGCGAACAGGTCAAAGCCGTACTGCCGACTTTCAACGCATTCCATCCGCTGGGGCGCAATGGCCAGCCAGCCGATGTCGCAGAAGCGATTCTGTTCCTGGCGTCCGAGCAGGCGTCCTGGATCACCGGTACCGTCCTGCCTGTCGACGGCGGCGTAACTGCCGGCCGCATTTGAGGAGCGCATCATGATGCTGGACTGGAATGACTATCGCGAAAATCTGCTGAACCGCGTCGGCGATCTTGCCAAGCTATCACCGGATACCGTTCGTGGCCTTCAAGTGATGGACGGCGCAGGTGCAAAAACCGGGCATCTGGACGCCAAGACGCATGAGTTGATCGCGTTGGCCGTAGCCATCACTACACGCTGCGATGGCTGCATCGCCGTCCACACCAAAGCAGCGGCCAGGCACGGCGCTACCCGTGAAGAAATCGCCGAAGCACTGGGCGTGGCCATCGCACTCAATGCCGGCGCAGCGGTGACCTATTCAGCTCGGGTTCTCGACGCCTATGCAGCGCTCGAAAACAACTGATCGTTAATCCCGAAGCCCCCCGCATGCCCGAAAACACGCCGGGCGTGCGGGTTTCGGCATGTCCCCGGAGCATCACCATGAACAACCTGAGGGTAGCGATTATCGGAGGCGGCTTGAGCGGGCTATACACGGCCCGTTTGTTGACGCAGATGAACGTCGCTTTCGTATTATTCGAAGCCCGCGAGCGGCTGGGCGGACGCATCCTCTCAACGCCCGGCAACGGCCCCGCCCATGACCTCGGTCCCGCGTGGTGGTGGCCAGATTTTCAGCCTCGCATGGCGGCACTCATATCGGCGCTGGGACTCACTGTTTTCCCCCAGTACAGCGATGGCGTGACATTGCTGGAAAAGTCCCCGCATGAAACGGCCAAGCGTGTCCGCGGGTACGTATCAGGCAATCCCTCGATGCGCATCCAGGGCGGCGTCTCGCAACTGACACAAGCCCTCGCCGCACAAGTTGCCCCTGAGCGAGTCGTGTTGAATGCCCGAATCAGCGGCATGCGATTGTCAGACTCCGGCATCACGCTACACACAGACGCTGGGAAAGGGGTGAGCGAGCAATCCTTCACTCACGTCATCAGCGCTGTGCCGTTACGCCTGCTTGCACAAGACATCCGCTTCGAACCCCGGCTGTCGCCAACGATTATCCAACGCTGGTCCGGGACACCGACATGGATGGCTCCCCATGCCAAGTACGTCGCCCTTTACGACCGCCCTTTCTGGCGCGACGAGGGGCTCAGCGGAACGGCGCAAAGTCATGTCGGACCGATGGTCGAAATCCATGATGCATCCGATGCCAGTGCGAGCGCCGCACTGTTTGGATTTATCGGTATCCCGGCAACAGAACGCCTGGCAATGGGCGAGGCCGCGCTGCTGGAACAATGCCGCCTTCAGCTGGTTCGCCTCTTCGGCGGACAAGCAGCCACACCTGTTGCGCACTACATCAAAGACTGGGCCGCCGACCGACTGACCGCCTCCCTTGCTGATCTCGAAACCAGACAGCGCCACTTCGCCACGGGTTACAGCGGGCCAGATCAGGATGCCTGGTCCAAGCGGTTACTGGTGTCAGGGACCGAGGCATCCATTGAGCACAACGGTTACATGGAAGGTGCACTCGATGCCGCCGAATCAGCGGTAGAACGGCTGCGGATGTTGGTTGATCAGTGAACCTGTCGCGCTACCTGTTCCCGGAAAAGATCATCAGCCGCACCAGCCAACTACCCTTCAAAGTCGCAATGTATCTGCATGCTCTCTGTCGGGTTGCGGTGAATCTTGAAGCCGCACTGCACCAGCGCAGCCTTGACCTCTTCGAGAACGCTGAGATGTTCAGCCGCCCTGGTGTGTTGAAGGCTCGGCGATGTAAATACGCCCAACGGCAAAAATCGCAGTCTCTTGCCATTCAGAATGATGGAAACATCGACATGAGAGCCATCCACGTCATGCCCATTGGAGCCGAATATATCGTTCACTTCGTCTTTTCGGCCTGGGTAGCAAGCGCAAAACAACCGGATGCCCAGCCACCTCGACAAGAACCTGAACAAGCCCAACTGACTGCTTTTACTTTCATATCCCCGAACAAGCAGTAGTTGAACTGACGGGGGAAGCTTCGACTGGGCCTCAATCAATTTAAGGAAGACATTTTGTTCAATCAGTACTTCAGAGGATGGCCAGCGAGGCTTGACCATCAAGCCGTGATTCTCGCCCTTGGAAAGGGTCAACATAGCGTTCTAACTCTACTTTTAACTATCTGATTTCCCAAAATTTAGCATGAGCAGCGCTCCCTGCGCTTACAGACAAATATCGCGACCAAGCCAACCCCCACAGGTTTCAGTGCCCGGACACACTATCCATGACCAACCCAAAACCCTGTAGGAGTGAGCCTGCTCGCGAAGGCGCCAGAACGGACACCCAATCAATCACTGGGTGATCCCGACACCCGCATCAATCCGCCAATTGCAGATTATCCAGCGCCCGATTCACCGCCAACTCCCCGAGCATGATCAACTGCGCAATCCCCAACAACGCCCGACGCTGCGCCGCCGGCAACAGACTGGCGCAGTCCTGCGCGATGGTCTTGGCCGAAGCAAGTGTTTCACTGGCATCGATCAGCAGTTCTTCGTTTTTGTTGTCCGCCGTCACGGCATACATCCCGCGGATTCTACGTGGGGGCGGCGTGGACCCGGGCGGACAGAGGTAATGGTCGAGGGCGCGGTCGGCGGCTTCGTGGAGTTTTTTTGAATCGAGGGATTCGTAGGGAGAAACCGAGTCGGTTTCGGGCGGGTTGGGTGTTGGTTTGATCATGGTGAAGCTCCTTGATGACTGGAGCCGCCACCGTTCGCGGTCAAACAAACAGGGTGGCAGCTGTACGCGGGTTGACCGACCGGACATCAAGGAATCCGGCACACCCGAAGGTGTCCCACGCACAGCCACCGCGACATGATTTCAGACAATGCCTGAACACGTGCAGAACGCTGGCGCGCCTTGATATTGGGCGGACGGTCAAATCCGATCACTGATTCGTCAGCGACCGCACCACAATAGAACCCACCCCCAAAGCGCACAAGCCGGCGGATTCTGGCGTAGCTGTAGGCAAAGGCGCAAGGATGTGTAGCCTGGGAGAGTGTTTGGAGATGTCTTTTTAAACGTTGGTGTTTATCGGAATCCTCATTGCGTCTCGGATCCCACGACAGAGCCGTCCCTTGCCACAACAGACGCAAGCTTCAGGCGAACGCATCCCCCTGAAGCTGATATGGAGCCATCGCCTCCATTGCACCGAGGCAATAGTGGTTATGCGAATTCTGTTCTCTGCATAATGACTGACCGGCCATGTTTAGGGTGCTTGTTATGCCAGCCTCCACTGATCAAAACTCCGCTGTCGTTTTATGCGCAGCGTCCAATAACGACCTGGAAGATCTGGTAGCCATCAGGATTGAGGCCATGCGCGAGAGCCTTGAACGGCTTGGACGATTTAACCCGGATCGTGCGCGCGAACGATTTCTTGGTGGGTTCGACGCTAACAGCACACGCCGCATAGAAGTATCAGGTGATCTGGTCGGTTTTGTCGTAATCAAAGACCAGCAGAGCGAGCTTCTGCTTGACCACTTGTATGTGATACCCAGTGCTCAAGGAGCAGGAATCGGCTCTGAAGTGCTTACCCGGATTTTCAGAGAGGCTGATGAAATCGGGCGTCCCATCAAGGTGGGTGCTCTCAAGGAAAGCGCTTCAAATCGTTTTTACACTCGCCATGGCTTCGTGTTCGTCGAAAGCGGTGAATTCGATAATTATTATGTCCGGGCTAGCGGTAATGCTGTTGATTTGGGCGACTAGGTAATCTTGATACGGTGCACCGTCAGAGGTTGCACCGTTGGATGGGCATCTGCATTCGAAGGGGACGGATCTATTTTTCAAAAATAAATCTGTTCCCTTTTCCTCCTGCAGGAGCTGCCAGCCCAGATCCCAAAGGTTTCAGCGCCGGACACAACATTCCTGACCAACACAAAACCCTGTGGGAGCGGGCTTGCCCGCGAAGGCGCCAGAATGAACACCCAATGTCCGGAATTTTTGTCGAGCTAAAATCGGCCATAGGAAATGTCAAATGAAGGCCTCAACCCTCGCACTTGTCGCACTTTATTGCATGGGTATCAGTGCAGCGTTTGCCGATGGCTCACAGACGCTAAACGAAAAGCGCGGGCCAGCAGGCATCGTCGTCGGTGAGCGTTTGGCTGCGGCCAGATGCAAGCTAGTCAAACAAGGATGGAAGCCGACGCGGATGCATACCAACGACGGCTATGAATACAGTGGCGTGGAGCAAGAGTTGGCTGCACGAAAGTTCTTCGAACTGGATACCTGCTCTTTCGATAGCTCGCGTTGCATCTTGTACTACGCGAAGAAAGGAACTTGCCTACGCGTCGATACGATAGGTGAGCAACTCAATGCCATGACGGTGACACGATGGACCCACGAATGTCCCGATTCGCCTCAATAACCAAATGAAAACGGCGCAGGACAGTAACCGACCCGCTCCCACAGCTTTCAGCGCCGAACACGATACCCGTGACCACCACAAAACCCTGTAGGAGTGAGCCTGCTCGCGAAGGCGCCAGAATTAACACCCGATCAATCACCGAGTGATCCCGACACCCGCATCAGTCCGCCAATTGCAGATTATCCAGCGCCCGATTCACCGCCAACTCACCAAGCATGATCAACTGCGCAATCCCCAACAACGCCCGACGCTGCGCCGCCGGCAACAGACTGGCGCAGTCCTGCGCAATGGTCTTGGCCGAAGCGAGTGTTTCGCTGGCATCGATCAGCAATTCTTCGTTTTTGTTGTCCGCAGTCACGGCATACATCCCGCGGATTCTACGTGGGGGCGGCGTGGACCCGGGCGGACAGAGGTAATGGTCGAGGGCGCGGTCAGCGGCTTCGTGGAGTTTTTTTGAATCGAGGGATTCGTAGGGGGAAACCGAGTCGGTTTCGGGCGGGTTGGGTGTTGGTTTGATCATGGTGAAGCTCCATTTTTATACCTGGTGGAACCACCAACACCTGTCGCTAAACAGATAAGGGTGGCAGCTGTGCGCGGGTTAGCGAACCGAGAGGTATAAGACCCGGCAGACCCGAGGGTCTCCCACGCACAGCCACCATATCGTCATCGCAAACGGCTGCGACAAACTGGAGCGTCGTTGTACTTATACCTGGTCGGGTCGCTAAACCCGGTCGCTGGATTGCCAGCGACCCATAGACGATATAGACCAGGTACAAAGCGTACAAGCCGGCGGATTCTGGCGTAGCTGTAGGCAAAGGCGCAAGGATATGTAGCCTGAGAGAGTGTTTGAAGATGTCTTTTAAACATTGGTGTTTATGCGGACCCTCATTGCGTCTCGGATCCCTCAACAGATTCGTCCCATCATCCCAACAGCCAAAAGAAAATGGCCGAGATTGCCAGTCGTAACTGACAACCTCGGCTAAATGAACAGCTCTATTTTTGCCGACACATCTCGACGTCATCCTGAGTTTTCAGGTCTGTGTCGATTCCCAAGCGATACCTGCAGTAATCAACAATCCACCCCCGCTCCTCTGCTGTCAGGCGATCTACTTTCCTGATCTCTCCATCGTTGGCGTGAATGTTGTAGAACTTCATCTGAAACGTCGGATGCTTTTTGATAAAGACAATGGTCTCGATGTCTCCATCCTCAAGGGCTTCGTAGTAGCCGACATAGAGCATGGCGACTACTGCGAGGATTGCTACGATTAGAAGCTTTTTCATTGCTGTGGCGCCGGCGGTGGAAGCAGTTGGGTTTTAGCTCTGATGTTTCTGACCAGCTCCATTCCAATATTGCCGGGACATATTTTCCCTTCAGAGCCTTGCCCTGGATATTCCCTGTGGCCTCCAAAATTCTTGATAACGAACACGCTTTTTAGCGCGTCGATAAGGTGCATCAGTGCAATGATTTGATCTTCGGGTATTACGTTTGTAGTGCTGTAACCAACGCTATCGAAAACCACGCGTCCTATGGCGACCAAATCTCCACCTTCTTCCGGTGTAGTCAGGTTCTCCAACAAGACGATGCCAATCAGCCCTGTGTTGTATTTCAGGACACTTGAGCCTTGCAGTCGAATGTCACGTCCCTCAAATATCTGCCCTTTGCAATCAATTCCGTAGTGGTAGCCGATATCGTCGTACTTTTGGCTTAGGTGTCCTTTCTGAATTTCCTGCATCTGCTCCGCACCCGGTGTGCAGTTGTGACTGCGTCCCGCATGGTGCAAAGCGATCATCGTGTAGTCCCAATCCACCACCATGTCCTTCTTGCCGTCCAACGCTTTCCAGGACGAGCGCTCAACGAACGTGGCTTTTAATTCCCGAACTCGGTTAATAATCGCCTCTCGAGTAGCCGCTCGATCATTCACAGCGACCGGTATCGGGCACATGAACTCGCCTGGCTTTATCTCCTGAGCAGTCGCTTGTGTCGCAAAATTGGTTGCCATTATTTTTTCTCCGATAGCTCATGAAGCATCCGGGCGGGAGCATTGAATTTGATGTGAAGTGAAATCTGGGCATTGGGTGTCGGCGTTTTGATGTGCGCGATGCCATCAGCATCGGTGACGCCTGTGGTCTCGACACCATTGACCGTCGCAACATAGTCTCGAAAGGCCAAGGGCTTACCCGTCTCACTGTCGGTAACACTGAACGACTGCCCGAATCGTTTCTGAATGGCGAGAGGTAAAGGAGGAATGAAGGGTGCTGGGGTATGCGAATCCCCGATGATTACTGTCCCCGAACCACCAATCACAACGTCGCCGTGTGAACCTGTGGTATCGATCAGAGCAGCGTTTTTGCCATTGATGAACACCGTAGCGGAAACACCCGAAACCAGAGCACTTCCACAGGTACAGGTATCTCCTTTACGGGCGGCAGCGAGGCCGTCGAAGAACACGTCGGGAGATCCTGAGGCGATGGCCTTCGGGCCATGCCCGGGAATTGGGCAGGAGGTTGGATCAGTGATTCGTGCGGCAGGCTTTGCCATGTGCTTGACTCCCTGTCAGCGGATTGAACGAGTGCGGACTGTACCAGAAACCTTTTTGAACGTTGATCCGAGGAGTTGTACCCTTTTTATCTCGTTGATAGTGGCGAAAAGCTACACCTCAACTATCTTTCCGAACTGCACCTCGACAGATACGGAGAGCAGGAATGTCTGATCTAGCGAATGAAGCAGTCGGGTTAAATGACTTTGAAAAGTGGCTGAATGAACGGAGTAGTTGGCTTCAGACAGCCGCCAAACAGCTTATCGACAATAAACGATTGCCTAATGAGGGCGAGTTTGCAGAGCTGGTTCGACTCTGTAAGTTGGAGGCAGCGAAGCAGAATGATCCTGGTTTCCTGAAGGTGGTTGCTGGTGCATTTTCGGCTGGAGCAGTGCAGCGGGTTGTGCGGGTGGAAGAAGTAACCCAAGTCGTCGGTGTTAACGCGATTAAACCTGGTGCATCTCTACCATTCGGAACGAGCAGTTTGACTGTGATCTATGGGCAAAATGGGTCGGGAAAGAGCGGTTTTGCTCGCCTGCTCAAACAGCTCTGCGGCTCTCGCTCACGGGATGAGATTCGCCCAAATGCATTTAGCAATGAAGAACATGTTTGCAGTGCTCAATGCCGTATTACGATTGATGGCAACTCCAGAGATATCAACTGGCATCCAGGTGCAGAGCCACATGCAATGCTTAAGTATGCCCAAGTATTCGATTCGAAAGCCGCGACTCAGTACATGGGGCGGACTGAATCAAGCTACGAGCCAAGTAGTATGCGGTTTATCTCCATGCTCATTCAGATTTCGGGCATGGTTTCTGATGAGTTGGGAAGGGAAAAGGGAAAGCTCGTTAGTGCTCTTCCACAGTTCCCAATTGATCTCTCCGAAACCGTTGAGAAGGTTTGGTTCTCCTCTCTCAAAGCCTCTGTTTCTGCTGAGAAAATCGAGGCCTATTGCCAATATGGAAAAGATTTTGACGAAGAAAGGATCAGGGCTGAAGCTCTTCTCGCGGAAAAAGACATTGCAGGGCGCTTGGCTGTAATTGGTAAGGAAGGTATTGCCACCGAAAGCATCAAGCAGGCAATGAAGCTCTTGAAAGAAGGTCTCAGGGATGAGAAGGCTGATGAATTGTCGAGAGCGAAAGTTTCGGCGAATGCGACGAGAAAGGCGGCTAACGAAATTGCGTAGCAGACATTCGCGAAGGCACCTCTCCAAGGCGTTGGAGAAGTGGCCTGGAAACTCATGTGGGACCAGGCGTGCAATTATTCAATTACTCATGCGTACCATGGTCATGAGTTTCCCGTGACTGCAGACGGTGCCTACTGCGTACTGTGCCAGCAGGAGCTAACTGCTGCAGGTGCTGCTCGGCTCAAAAGCTTCGAGGCTTTTGTTAACGCCGGTCTTGAGACCACAGCAAAAACTGCGGAAGCTGCCAGTGCAGCACTAATCGCGAAGGTGACTCAGATACCTTCGATTGAAGACTGGATTGCGCACCTCGCCCAGTTGCAGTTCGACGAAGCCACTGCCCGCTCTTGCTATGAGTCATTGAAGGCTAGGCGAGCACAGTTTGTGCAGTGCGCTGACGCGGCAGATATTCCTTCATTCAATTGGGCTCCTATTGATCAAGCGCTGGAAAAACGAGCTGCTGAATTACTTGCTGAGAAGACCAGCCTCACCCAGCTACAGCAAGATGGACACCGGCAACAGGTCGAGAAGCGGGTGAAGCAACTCCAAGCGCTCCAGTGGCTGTCCCAGAACAAACCAGCGATTTTAGCTGAGCGTGTGCGACTAGTAGCTATTGATCTATTGGAGAAAGCTACAAAGCTAACGGCCACTAATTCGTTAACAACTAAACGTACCGAACTTGGGCGTACCGAGCTTGACGCTGGATATCAGGCCCGCTTTGATGCGGAGTTAAAGGCCCTTGGTGGACGTCGACTGCCTGTTGTTCCGCAGAGCAAGGCTCAAGGAAAAGGAGTTATCACGTTTGGGCTCACTCTCGTCGGTGCTCGGGCTGGTGTCACTCCTGACGCAGTACTCAGTGAAGGCGAGACCCGCATTGTTGCATTGGCGGCATTCCTAGCCGATACAACTGGTTCGAACCAGCTTGCCCCCTTCATCTTTGACGACCCAATTTCGTCTTTAGATCAGGACTTTGAAGAGAGGGTTGTTTCACGGCTTGTCGAATTGGCGAAGACCCGACAGGTCATAATCTTCACTCATCGCCTCTCATTGATTGCACTCGTTGAGGCGGTAATCAAGAAACACGGTGAGAACCCTGCTAACGAGAAAATCACCCACTCCGTGCAGTCGCTTCGTCGATTGGATAAGGTTTCGGGGATTCTGGCCCAACACAGTCTGCGGGACGCCAAACCCGATAAGGCGCTGAATGCGGTTAGGGATCACGTCATTCCGAAACTCAGAAAACATCAGGCCGATGCTGACGCCGACGGTTATGACCTTACCGTGAAGAGTGCCTGTAGTGATTTTCGGATCATCTTGGAACGAACAGTGGAACTCATCCTCTTGAACGACGTGGTTATTCGTTTCAGACGGGATGTAATGACAAAAGGGAAATTGAGAGGCGTTGCTAAGGTGATTGCAGAAGACTGCGATCTTATCGACCGGTTGATGACAAAGTACTCCGTATACGAGCACTCCCAGGCAGATGAGCTGCCTCAGATTCCGGTCGAACTCGATGAATTCGAACGGGATGTATTGGAACTCATTGCATGGATCGACGAGTTTAAAGGTCGAGCCTTTTGATTCTCTAGAAAATAGTCCGTCGCCTTTGAATCGCTGTCTCCGGCGATGGTGAACAACCCCGCCCCCTGAACAACGACGGGCAAGCGCGTGATAAGTGTAGCGACGTTGAAAGACCCAGAAAAAATAGTGAACAGAAAGGCAAAGCAGATCATCACGATCAAAGCCGGCGATTGCTCTAGCTTTGCCTTTAGGAAGGACATCTCACTACCAGCTCAGAATGCTCGCTGCTCTGACTGGGATGGATCATTTAGCTTCAACCAGTGCCACCGCGGGGAGCTTTTACATCATGGTGGCGTCGATTTCTGGCTACAGCACCATGACAGATAGGAGAGGTTCAAATGTCCAACGAATACTCGGTCTATTGCCGAGAAGGTACCTACTACGTTCGCGACTTAAAAGGCAATCGCTGGACCGTGCAGGAAAGGTATGGAACCAGGGAACTTAGCGATGGCTCGCCCGTCAATCCGCACGAAGAAATCTTGAAGGAAAATGACCGATCGATCGCCCGTGTCATCCCCAGGACGGGTGGCGCCCCTACCTACGGACGCTTTTCCAATGACAAGAATGCCTCATCCGGAAAAATTGCCAAACGCAAGTTTCGAGGTCTCAATCACGGGCTGATGAACTTCGCGCTGCTGCAAGGTCGATGGGCTTGGCTTATGCCCTACGAAGGAAAGAAACAACCGCCGCTGCACGACCTGAGCCATGGATTCGTCGGTAAACGTATACACACTGAAAAAATGAAAGCTGCGACATTGGAAGAAGTAGGCAAGGAGTTATCTGCAACGCAGTACGCCCGCATGGGGGGCATGCTCACCATCAATAAGGGACATTCAGCAATTTGTTACGAGTGGTGCCATCTGGTAGGTCATGGGCTCCTTGGCAAAGACATTTCGAGCAACATTGTAGCTGCAACCGCTTTCCAAAACTCGGAGCAGCTGATTCTCGAAACCGTCCTACATGACTACCGGATGGAGAAGATGACGTTGAAAGTCGAAGCGAAACTAGCATACGGCTGGAAACATCTAGCTGAATTCATCTGGTTCAGAGTAATGCTGGGCAACGACACCATCTACTCACGAACCATGGACGCTAGACGGGCCACCAAGCCTGACTTCAACGAGTACACCGAAGTTTCAACAGATATGCGGCGTCAACTCAACCGTGCACTCAAAAAGCATTACCCATGCGACAACATGACCATGGACACCTTCGAGGCCATCAGTGCCAAGTTGGGGATCGTTGACCCGTCACAATCCACCGGCCTCTGGAAGTCTCTTATGGAGACATTCCGCGGTGAGGACGAACTAGCTGCAGACTTGGTGAGCTGAATACTTCGGAGGGGCAACTGGAAAAATCAGACTGTACGGAACCCGCTGTCGACTGCCCATTCTTGAACCTACGTATACATACAGACGCGAATCAAACTACAAGTCTGCCGCTATGGGTCGAAAGCAACCTCTCGTGACTGGTAGCTATTGGCCCCTGAAAGTCACGGCCTCACCAACCTCGGCAAAACCACCCCCTCCGCCAACCTCTCCACCCCCAACCGCACCCTCTCCCCACCCTGCTCAATCACCACCCCATCCCCCTCCACCGCCAACAACTTCACCCCAGGCCCAACCTTCTCCCCCTGCAAAAACTCCTCGGCGGCCCATCATTCAAACTCAGTATCGCCACCGCCCCCCGACTCCCCGCCATCACCCCGCTCACTTTGATATCCATCGGCGCCGTTTGATTGGAAAACCACTGCAACGCCGGGCTATCACTACGCGCCGCCAGCAACTGCGGGGGCGCTGCCGGGGTGTGTGATTCGGCGGAAGTCAGCAGCAGCGACGACCATGTCGCGACGCCGACCAGCGCTGCGAGCAGCGCGAGGGCCTGGACCATTTGGGGTGGGGAAACGCGTGCGGTGAAGGTCATGGGTTGAATCTCCTTTTTATCCCTGCTGTCAGCCTACGCGGCAATTCTCTCCGTTTTATTTCACACGCCTTACATGTTGACCGTGCAGGATGTTGCTCTACGCAAAGGAGCGCGCTAGCGATGAACAGGCAACAGGGTTTTACGCTGATCGAGTTGATGGTGGTGCTGGTGATCATCGGCATCGCTAGTGCGGCGATCAGCTTGAGTATCAAGCCCGATCCGTTGCAGTTGTTGCGCAAGGACGCGGAGCGTGTGGCGCAGTTGCTGCAGGTGGCGCAGGCGGAGGCCCGGGCCGATGGCCGGCCGATTGTGTGGGTGAGTGATGCCAAGGGGTTTCGGTTTAGTCGGCGCAGTGACAGTGGGAAGGGGTTTGATCATTTCGCTGGGGATCCGCAGTTGCGGCCGCGTGCCTGGCAGAGTCCGAAGATGGAGGTGCGGGTGGAGCCGAAACAGAAGGTCGTGCTGAACGCTGAGTGGATTAATCCGCCGCTGCAATTGACGTTGTCGGATGGCTTGAATCGGTTGAGTGTGCTGCGCGATGGCGCGGGCCGGATCAGTCTGCAATGAAGCGCCAGCAGGGGTTTACGCTGATTGAGGTGATGGTCGCGATTTTGTTGATGGCGGTGGTGAGTTTGATTGCCTGGCGGGGGTTGGACAGTGTCACGCGGGCGGACAGTCATTTGCAGGCGAGCAGTGAGCAAAGCGATAGCTTGTTGCGGGCGTTGAATCAGTTGCAGCGGGATGTGGATATGCGGGCGGGGATTGAGTTGACCGAGCCGAAGAAGGTTGGTGTGGATGATGAGCCGCCCACCGCCCCGCCCGCCCTTACTGTGCGTAGTAGCGACAGTCAGGGGTTTCGGTTGGACATTATTCGCACGGCGGCGGATCAACCGGGGGCTTTGCAGCGGGTGCGCTGGTGGGTCAAGGGCGACACGTTGTATCGGGCGGTGGCTGAGGCGCGGAGTCGGTATCCGTTGCCGGCGCCTGGGAATGGGGTTGCTGTTTTGAGTGATGTCAGTGATGTGCAGGTGCGGGTTTGGGAGGTGGATAAGGGGTGGCGGCAGTTGAGTGGGAATCGGCGGGAGGATCCGTTGGGGTTGGAGATTCGGTTGAGTCGGGAGACGGCGCAGGGGGTGGAGAAGTATCGGCAGGTGATTGGGCCGTTGGAGTGATGCTTATCCCTGCACATAGGATATTCCTGTAGGAGCTGCCGAAGGCTGCGATCTTTTGACTTTGTATTTTAAAGATCAAAAGATCGCAGCCTTCGGCAACTCCTACATTGGGATTGGGTGCGGTCAGTTGGGGATTGGTTGGCTAGCAGGTTGGCTCCCAATATCAGCTTCAGCAGCGTGAATATTCCAGATCCCCCTTAGCTTAACCCTCGAACATCACATACACAGGCTCCAGGTCTGAATGGGGAAATACCACAACATAGTCATCAAAAGTGACGTTGGCCGAGCCAGGAAATGACTCTATCAAAGGTGTGTGCGGTGACTGGAGACTGCTCATTCGATAATCGGCAATGGACGTCAGTGGCGAGGAATTCTGCAGTATTTCAGGCAGGCGCCAGATGATCGTGAATGGAGCGTTGCCATCAGCCGTGAAACTGTAAGTTTGCGAGGACTCGTTCCACGTTGCGGGTCGCACTCTTACACCTGGATTCAGCTCTGTGGCGCTGACAGGCGATATTGCCACCTGGTGCAGGCTTTTGATTTCCCTGATGCCTTGAAACAGTGTTCCGCTCGGCACGGCATAGTGGCCGCTGCTCATTCTGAAAGGGACATCGACGTTCCCTTTCGTCGCGGCAAGATATTGCCAATCCAGCCCCTCAACCACCAGAAACTCGGATAAAGGTACGCAAACTCCGTAACGACCCACCTCCGCGCGACTGCGAAACTCGAAACGCAATACGGCGGCATATTGAACTGGATCCCTCTGCACGCTAGAGGTGATTTGCCACGTGAACTCCGCGACGGCCGAACGAATGGATTTTTGCAGGTCCACGCGATGGGATTCCAAAGTGCGCGACAGTTCACCATCGATCAATACCGCCGGGCGTGCATTGACGGAAGCAAGCGGAGCAAACAGCTGCACAGGCGCCCGGGGCAGTCCTGCGTCCTGTCGATTGCGCAGCTCTACAAGTTTTGTCTGGGCCGTAGTCAACAGCATCTCGGCCTCTTCTTGAAGCCGCTTGAGTCGCTGGTTAATGGCATTCAGGCTCGCCACATACCGATCGTAGGTCGCGCCAAATTGCTGAGCAATGTTTTGCCACTGACCCCGCTCGGCCTGCGCGTAATTCACTTCCCGTTGCGCATTGTCTCGCTTGAACTGGACGCTCATTTTCCACAACTTGTAACCGTGAACAGCCAAACGGGTATCGAACTCGGCGATTTCTACACTGCGTAAATCCTTTTCAAACTCCGAAGCAGATATTTGAACATTCGAACGCTTGCGCAAATCGCCAATTCGTTGTTCGAGAAGAGTGAGCGCCGTTTCCGTAGCCCGCTGTGAGGTAGCCAGATCAGCACTGATTTTTTGACTATCAAGCAATTGCTGGGCAATGCGTTGCTGGGTTATTTGCGCCCAATTCATTGGTGCTGGACTGGCCGGAGGTGCAGGCGCAGCAAGCGAGGCCTGTCCCTTGAATGCAACGCGCCCCTGTTTACGGTGCCAGTCCTTGACGTAGTAAACGACAGAGCCAGCAGAGTTTGGATTAGGGTCGTCATCAGGGTGATAGAACAGCAAATCGGCGCCTTTGGGATGACCCGCTATCTGGTCAAAATGATTGATCAACCGATCATGATCGGCGTTTGGTAAATCGACAGCCCAGATTCTATCGACCAAGGCCTGGAACTCGGGTTCGGTGTAGTCCTTGAGGGTTGGTTTCAATTGCATGGTTTAAACTTCCTTGTTTTTGCGCAATGTTGCAATCCATTAACGGCACCCGCCCGATCGACCGCTGAGCGGGCGCCACTTAGTTCGTTATCGAGTGACCATCACTCCGTCTTGAAACCTGGCTTATTATTGCGTGCACGCCATTCTTTAACTTCTTTCAGAACTCCCTCTGGGCTGTCCTCTTGTCCCTCCTTGGGATAGAAAATTACGCCAGAGCGATCGGGGTGTTCGGTAATTTTCTCGAAGTGCTCCACCAGTTTGTCGGTGTATTGGCCCAATGCGTCGCCTTCCAGAGGGTTTGAGTAATCGAAAAACTCACGAACAAATAGTAAAAACTCGGATTCCGTATAGTCCTGAAGCCTATTCTTGAAGAGAATCATTGATTTATTCCTTATGTTTTTCGATATGCCGCTTCGCAGTCATAATCAGTAAATTCTCCATATCGCAAACAGCGCCTCCATTCGCGACTTCATGTTGATGATGGATCTCGAATTTTTTTCCTACCCCCAACTTGATCAAATGGAATCGGATAGGGTGCAGATCCTTTTGTCATTTCTTTCAAATTTGCATTGCTGAACTGCTTCCTCAGGTTTTGGTCGGTGGCAACAGCCCTCCAAAAAGCCTCCCTAAACCGGTGGAAATTGGAGAACTCCTTCCCTCTCAGTTGATCTGCAATCTGCTTCGGAATCGGCGCTCCGCTCGTGCGCGCCGCCTCCCCCAACCAAATCCCCGTCACCTCCTGCCCGACTCCCGTCGCCACCCCCGGATCATCCCGCCGATCCAGAAACAACCCATCCGGCGAAGGCAACTCCATATCCCTCGGGAACCCGGGAATACTCGCACCAACCTGCCCTTCATCGACAGCCGGAAACGTCTCGTTTGCCGGTAGGATCGGGATGAATAGACTGAGGAATTAAAGCCACAAATACGTAAGTAGCCACCGGCAACTTCGCACTTTGATAAGTTACTCTCGCCCTTTATCATTCAATGTAAAGACTAACGTTTTAACTTTCATATCAGCTGTATATTGTAATACGACCTTCAGACCGGGATAGATTTTCTGATCAAGCAGATAAGACTCCCAACCGCCTGTCTGCCCCATTGGCATTGGCATTTTTATCGGCCCTCTAGACTCAATGGGAACTCCAAAAATCGCATGAGCATCGGCTTGTGTCATAGCCAACTTGAAAGGCGCTGGAAGATCACCTTCATATCTGACAGTTAAGGGCATAGTCTTAATCAAGGTAATAAATAAGCTTTTCAGTTTTTTGGTATCGGCTAAAAACGTCAGTTCCACACCATTTTCAATCTCAAGATCTTGCAAATCACAATCCGGATAAAGCTCCACCAGAGGCTGCCCATCAAGTACTCCTTGTGCGACAAGAGATTCAAAAGTAAGCCCGACGCTTGCAATCAACTCACTAACTCTCAAAGACTTCATCAATACCACCCCTGTTCTTTATGAAGAATGTGTAAATTTTTGCGACCGACTTCAATTTCCGCCTCGACAAACCCCGCCTCCAATAATCCGTTTTTTATCGCATTAAAATTTTGGTTGACTGAACTCTCAATATCGAGAGCATCTCTCTCTTGTCTCGAAGAGGTATTACGCCCACCGTAGGTTTCACTGAATTTCTGATGCACATCAGACGGTATTGCAATACCAGGAGCCCGTTGAAGATAGTTTCGGCGTTCATGTGGACTCATTGTTGGAAAAAGGTTCCGCAGGTGTAAGTCAAGCGCCCTCCGCGAAGGAATATGGTCAATATCCAACCCATCCCCCCTGCTCCGTCCACTCAGTTCGTTATACGGCCCAACCTCCAGCGGCTCGACCGGCGGCCCGACGAACACCAGGTCCGGCGAAGGCAATTCCATATCCCCCGGGAACCCGGGAATACTCGCACCAACCTGCCCTTCATCAACAGCCGGAAACGTCTCGTTTGCCGGTAGGATCGGGATGACAGGCTGGCCGGGATAAACCACGGGCGGCGACGGAGCAATCGGTTTGGTGGTTGATCCAAGCTGCTCCGTTCCCGGCGGGACAAGTGGCGTCCAGGTGCCGATTCCCACGGGAGGAACCGGCCAAGGCTGAATGCGTGGCAATACACCTCGACGACCATGAGCACTTTGTGGCGCGACAATGCTGATCCTGTCGAGGTTGAACGGGTTGGCGCCCGCCTCTGCGTTTTCCTGAAAACGCAGTTCGAATTCACGCCGTTCTCCGACCCAGGTGTTTTTCGGTGCGTAGGGCGCGAAGCCTTTTTCGACGCGTTTTTTGTTGACCTCATCGAACTGCTGGGTGAGTGCCGGTTGCTCGCCAAGGGTTCGCCATAATGCTTCGTCAAAGGATCGGAATGAGGTGACTTCCCGGCCGCGAAGTTGATCACCCAACTGGGTGGGTATTGCGGCGCCTGTCGTGCCTGTCGATTGCTTCCACCAATTGGCAGTGGCGGTCTGGCCGGTACCGGTGACAATGCCCGAACCCATGGGTGGCGGGCTGAAGGACAGGTACATCGGTGCCGAACCGAGCAGACAGACAATGCAATCCTGAATGCGTAGATCAGCGCCCGCTGGCAGGTTCTGCGTCAGCGGTGGCAGTAATGCAACACGGGCTTGGCTTGAAGCGGTGTGCGTAACGGGCGTGTCCGCCGTGAACTGCAAATGCCTGCTCGGAGAACCGGGCACTTGTGCGGTGTAGTTGCCGGTCTGGAGATCAAGTACCGCGTTGATGACCGGCACCTGTCTGCCGATCTCATTGCCAGTGGCGACCACAATCACTGCGGTCCCGTCGGCTACCGGCTCGGTTTTGAGGCGGTAGGGCATCTCGACCGAACCGCTTGAATCGGCGATCGATCGAAGTGCTTGCTCATCAGAAAGGCCGAGTGTCTGAACGGGAACGGCGACAGACTGGAACAATCGCCGCCTCTGCTCTGGCGTCAGTTCACCATTGCCCAGTGTCGGCGAGTACACAGCCGCGAAGATCAAGACCGTCGTTGGTTGAGGTACGAGCAAAGTGAGGGAAAGCTGACTGACCGCTTTTTGCACAGCGGTTTCAATAAGCTTGGCCACTCCCTCGGCCACCAACGAACCGGCTTGCGTCAAAAACGTCGCACCCGCCGCCAGCGGGGCAGTGAGTGTGTTGACCTGCTTGAGCCGGGTTACGCGGGCGTCTTCATCCACCTGCTGCTTGAACCGGACTCGGGCTTCACGCTGTTCTACGAACTTGCGCTGCGCTTCCCAAATGGCTTCCCTTTTGCGCCAGACCACCGTTTGCTCTGCGTGATGGCGGGCAAGCGCCGCTGATCTATCGCGCAGGGCATTGATTTGCGTCTCTAATAAACGCGCTTCATGAGCCGCGTTGTAGGCGTTCTCCCAAATCAGGTGACCGTCATTGAGCGCTTGGCCGAACTGGCCCAGCCGTGTCAGATAATCATTGGAGGTACGGGTCAGCGGATCGTGGCCATCGAAGGACCGGGCCAGTGCATTTTTTGCGTTGAGTTCGGCGGATTTGCGAGCGAGCAGTCCGTCTGTTTCACTTTTTTCACTGGTGATGGTGTAGAGCTGCCAGCGCTCGGTCTGGGTGGCTTGAGGCGGTCTTCTCGCGGCAAGAATTTCCTGTTCCAGCGCTGAGCCGAGTTGTTTGGCCTTTTGCGCGAATCGTTGATCGGCTTCAGCTCTGATCGCGTCATGGCGTCGCGCCAAGCCTGCCAGAAATTGCACAAGCGCCTGATGCCGCGCTTGCGCCTGAGCTTGCTCCTGAGCCTGCGCTGCAGCTGCCTGTGCTTGAGCGGCTTCGGCTTGCGCTCTGGCAAGCGCCTCGGCCTGCTGATTTGCCTGGGCCTGACGATGAGCCGCCAAAGCGCGTTTTCGAGCTTTCTGCTTTTTCTTGCTGGTGCCACCGAAACCGCCGGAAACACCGCCGCCACCACCAAAGCCGCTACCCGACCCTCCACCCGAAGCAGGTGGCCCGGATCGGATGACGACGCTACCTGACGATCCATCGTTGAATGTGTTTTGTGCCATACAGTCACTCCTTGTCTGTAGGGCACAGCGTGTCGATCAAGCGGTACTCAGGTGCGGTACATAGTTATTGCGAATGTAAAAAATCGGGTTACTGAGCCTGCTAGTGATGGCGCGGCGTCAGTCAGCTCTATGAGTGCCTGGTGGACCACTATCGCCAGCAGGGCTGGACACCACAGTGGGATTGGGTGAAGTCAGTTGGGGATTGGTTGGCTGTGAGGCCGCGTTCGCGAGCAGGCTCACTCCTACAATTGGATCGGGTACACCAGCAAGAGACTGGTCGGCTCTTACGCCGCCATCGCTGGCAAGCCAGCTCCCACAGGGATTGGGGGGCAGGCAGTTGGGGATTGGTTGGCTGTGAGGCCGCGTTCGCGAGCAGGCTCACTCCTACAGTTGGATTGGGTACACCAGTGAGGGATTGGTTGTCTGGAAGGACGTCATCGCTGGCAAGCCAGCTCCCACAGGGATTGGGAGCAGGCAGTTGGGGATTGGTTGGTTGTGAGGCCGTCATCGCGAGCAGGCTCACTCCTACAGTTGGATCGGGTACACCTGGAAGAGACTGGTTGTCTGGAAGGGGGTCATCGCTGGCAGGTCAGCTCCCACAGAGATTGGGGCAGGCAGTTGGGGATTGGTTGGCTGTGAGGGCGTCATCGCGAGCAGGCTCGCTCCTACAGTTGGATCGGGTATACCTGGAAGAGACTGGTTGTCTGGAAGGGGGTCATCGCTGGCAGGTCAGCTCCCACAGAGATTGGGGCAGGCAGTTGGGGATTGGTTGGCTGTGAGGGCGTCATCGCGAGCAGGCTCGCTCCTACAGTTGGATCGGGTATACCTGGAAGAGACTGGTTGTCTGGAAGGGGGTCATCGCTGGCAGGTCAGCTCCCACAGAGATTGGGGCAGGCAGTTGGGGATTGGTTGGCTGTGAGGGCGTCATCGCGAGCAGGCTCGCTCCTACAGTTGGATTGGGTACACCAGTGAGGGATTGGTTGTCTGGAAGGGGGTCATCGCTGGCAAGCCAGCTCCCACAGGGATTGGGGGCAGGCAGTTGGGGATTGGTTGGTTGTGAGGGCGTCATCGCGAGCAGGCTCGCTCCTACAATTGGATCGTATGCAGTCTGCTAGAAATTGGTTGGCTGGAGGGCCGTCTTCGCGAGCAGGCTCGCTCCTACAATTGGATCGTATGCAGTCTGCTAGAAATTGGTTGGCTGGAGGTCCTTCATCGCGAGCAGGCTCACTCCTACAGGTGGGTTGGGTATACCAGCAAGAGACTGGTCGGCTCGCAGGCCGCCATCGCTGGCAGGCCAGCTCCCACAGTTTTGATCTATATGAAGCACGCGGCGAATGCCGCCCCACTCAAAGGATGAGCGTTAGCTCGGCTACAGCTCTTGATCTTGATCCACGGGCGACGTCGGAAGGCTGAGTGGAGGGATTCATCCGGGGGTGGGAGCGCAGCGACCGTTTGGCGCAGCCAAATGCATCGAGAGGAGGTGCAGCGAAGCAAACCGTAGGCGATGCGCCCGGATGGATCCCGGAGCGAAGGAACCCCGAGCCCCAGCGAGCGGGCCGCACGTTGGAGCAAGCCTTTTGGGTTACCTTTTCGGCGTTTGGAAAAGGTGACCCGCCGTAAGGGCGGAACCCTGAGCAGCCGTTACCGCAGCAACGGATATGTACCCAATCAAACCCACTAGCTCAAAACAACAACGCCACCCGGCAACTCGGTGCATTTGACGCCATAGGCATCCCGAATCAGCAATGCAACGCCAGCGAGTTGGTCGAGGCTAAACCGCGCCTGCACCCGCCGCCGCCCAAGCTCACGATTAAGCAACAGCAACATCCCCGGCCGATACCGGTTGATCTCATCAATCATCTGGCTCAGCGTAGCGCCGTTAAACACCAACACCTGCTGCCGCCAGTTCATCACCGCCGCCGTGTCGACACTCTGCACACTGCCAACCTGCCGCATGTCATAGGTCACCTGCTGCCCCGGTTCTAAGCGCAAGCTTCGGCCTTCTACGTCGACTTCCACCGCGCCATCGAGGCAGGTCACGCAGACTTGTTGATCCGTATTACGCAGGTTGAAACGCGCCTGACTGGCCCGCAACCACCCTCCCCCAGCCTGCATCGCCAGCGGCAACCGCGCGGTCTGCACCTCAACTTCACCACTGACCAATTCAAAACCCTGCACACCGTCAGACACTGCACGCTGATTGATCCGCGTCTGAGTGTTCAATTCCAGACTCACACCCTGCGTCGGCTCGAAGCGCCGCTGCTGGCCGACTTCAGTGATGTAATCCGCGCCCAGCCCTTCGAAACCACCGGGAATCGTCCCGCGCACCAGCAAAAACGCCGCCGACGCAGCAATCGCCCCACCGAGAAAGACACGTCGGCCAAACCCGCGAGGCGCCTGCAATCCTTCAGCAGCGGGTCGCAAGTTGTGCCACAACACCTTGGCCTGCTCGAAAGCCTGCGCATGCTCGGCGCTCTGTGCGCACCATTCACGCAATGCGCGGGCATCGGCCACGGTGGCGCGGCCGGAGGTCAGCAGGACCAGCCAGTCGCGAGCTTCGCTGTGCAGATTGTCGGCCGCCGATGGCTCGGCAGGTGTCAGTCGAAAGATGTTCAAACGCGCAGATTCTCAACGAATTGATCGGGCACTATTCAGAAGACGGTTTTCCGGCCCCACGACCGAACCGCTGAAACACTTTTCTTTCCAGTTTCGCTGCGCAGAAGCCCAATGCGGCTTTGATTTCCTTCTCGACCATGCGCGTGGAAATACCGAAACGCTGGGAAATCTCCAGGTGCGGCGCCTCCTCCAGACGCGCCGCAATGAAGATCTTGCGACGCCGCGCCGGTAGCTCGTACAAGGCGCTGAGCAACGATTGAACCTCCCTTTGCCCGCCGACCACCCGCGCCGGGTCCAGCGCTTCGTCGCCGATTTGCAGCAGTTCCTCGACTTCCTCGCCGGTGAGCAGGCGCGCATCGGCCTGACGCCGGTCGGCAGCGATGTTCAGGGCCATGCGATAGAGATAGGCATTGGGCCGCAGGACGTTCGGCGGCGTCTCCATGCGGTCGACCCGCAGATAGGTTTCGTGCAGCACGTCGTTGGCCAGATCTTCCGAACCGAGACGCCTGCGCAGGCGCACCCGAAAGTCCTCGTAGGACGTCAGGAACAGTTGGACCATCGAACCTTGTCCGGTGTCTTTCATCCCCCGGAAACTCCTTCCCATTTGGTGCATTCCATGCGTTTTCCTGACGACTCCGGTAACAACAGCAACGTGACCGGCTGACGCAAGGCACTGGGCGTCGGCCGATCGATTCTGAGCGTGCGAAAGCTTTCCACCAGCGCGTTGTCGCGCCGTACATCACCGGTCGAGGTGACCAACCGGTTGTGCTGCACCACGCCGTCACGACCGACCCACACTTGCAGTACCGCGCGATAACTACCGGGCCGGGTCAGCGGCGAGCTACACAGGTTGCGTTCGATCGCCGCTTGCACTGCCGTGGCGTAGCTGCGGTTGACGGCAACGCTTTCGGGCGTCTGTTTTTGTGGCGGCGCCGGCACGTCTTCGACCTGCGCCACTTGTAACGTAAACGCATCGTCCCGGGCATAACGCGCCATCAAACCACTGCCGCCCAACAAACGACGCAAGGCATCGGCGGCGGTGTATTCACCGTCCACCGCCAACGAGCGCCGACCGCGACTCAACTGACTGTCGACCAGCACCGCAACGCCGGTGGCGTGGCTGTACTGATCCAGCGCGTGCGCCAGGTCCTGCGCCGGAATATGCAGCGTCATGCGCAGGTCCGCCGGCACCGCGTCGGCCATGGCCTGGCTCGCCGAACAGCCAAGCAGCCACCCCAGACACATCCGGCGCACAAGCCTCGTTGAACGCTGAAAACCGTCCCTGGAAATGCCTCGCTGCACGGCTGACGAATCCTTGGAAATCGTCATCCTGAGGGCTGTTTATGAATCTGGTGTGACGGGCGGTGCAAAAAAACCATCACGGGAATTGCGCAAGGCTTGCACTAGACTCAAGCCATAGAACGGCCCCTCCGGGCCGGCCAGGAGGCGAGCATGAAAACATTGTGGCGATTGAGCCTTGGCGGGCTGTTGCTGATGGCGCTGTCGAGCGCTTATGCAGAAGAACCATTGGGCTGCGTGGAAGTGACGGTCGGCGGCTACAAGGCGCCGAATTACGACTGCCTGAGCCAGCAGATGGGCAACAACCCCGAAGGCGCGGCGGCGGCGGAGAAGAATCAGGAGGCGCTGAATGTGCCGGTGAACAAACGGCCGCCGAATCAGGTTGGGCTGGCGACGCCGGCGGCGACCAGTACGCGGATGGGTAATACGTTTGGCACCTCAGTGAAACCGCAACGGCCGGCGAATTAAGTGAACATCAAGATCAAAAGATCGCAGCCTGCGGGGGATCAAGAGACTTGGCTGAATGAACATCCATTGTGGCGAGGGGATTTATCCCCGTTGGATTGCGAAGCAACCCCAAAACCTTACGACTCGGTACATCAGGCACACCATGGGCACCGGGTTTACGACTGCTGCGCAGCCGATCGGGGATAAATCCCCTCGCCACAAGGAATAGCTCAATACCCCAAAACAGGGTATGCGTTGTTCAGTCGCTGGGGGTTTGGCGGAAGCTGACGGCCAGGCGGTTCCAGCTGTTGATGGTGGTCACGGCCATGGTCAGGTCGACCAGTTCACCTTCACTGAATTGCTCGCGGGCCTGCTGATAAACCTCATCGGGCACACGGCTCTCCGATAACAGGGTCACCGCCTCCGCCCACGCCAGCGCGGCACGCTCGCGAGGATTGAAGAAGTTGCTGTCGCGCCACACCGCAATCGCATACAAACGTCGATCACTCTCCCCGGCCCGCCGTGCGTCCACCGAATGCATGTCGGTGCAGAACGCGCAGCCATTTAGTTGCGAGGCGCGGACGCGGATCAATTGCAGCAGCGGCTGCTCGATGCTCAGGTTGGCGGTCAGCGCCTCCATGGCAATCATCGCTTTCATCGCTTTGGGCGAAGCGTTGTAGTAATCCAGACGCGGGGACATTGGCTAGTCTCGGTAGACGGAATAATGACTTCACCGTAAACGCCGACAGCGACGCATCACAGCCCCAATTCCACGGAAAACCGCCACACCACCGCATCCCCACCAAACACAAAACCCTGTAGGAGTGAGCCTGCTCGCGATAGTGGTGTATCAGGCAACATTGTTATCGGATGTGCCACTGTCATCGCGAGCAGGCTCACTCCTACAAGGATTGGGGCCAATTTCGGGATTTTGGGGTGCGCAACTATTGCCGATCACCTAACAGCGGTAATCTGGCGGGCACGCCAAATAGCCTCGGGAGCCTTATCGGTATGGAACTTCATGTCGTGATCAACGGCCGCAAGGATCTCGCCGGTCAGTTGTATCAGCAACTGCGCGGCGCCATCGAGTCCGGGCGCCTGGCCGCTGGCACGCAATTGCCGCCCAGCCGCTTGCTCGCCGAGCAACTGGGCATCTCGCGCAAGACCATTTCCGATACCTACGCACAACTGACCTACGAAAACTTCCTCACCGGGGTGATCGGCAAAGGCACCTACGTCAATGCGCGCCCGGCGCAGGTCCAGCGCAAGCAAAGCCACACCGAACTGGCCAGCGCCGAGGTGATCGAGAGCTGGCGCAACCTGCCGGTTTTTCTGCGCCATCCGTCGCTGGAAGGCTCATTGCGTTACGACTTTATCGGCGGCGCCACCAGCAAGGGTCAGTTCCCTCATGATGACTGGCGACGCTGCGTCTCCCATGCGATGCGCCAGATGGCGGCCTCCAAAGGCTTTTACAGCGTGCCCGAAGGTTTGCCGGCGCTGCGTAATGCGATTGCCCGGCACATCGCGTTTTCTCGTGGGGTGAACTGTCAGGACGAGGACATCGTCGTGTGCAACGGCGCGCAGCAGGCGCTGGATCTGATCACCCGCGTGTTGATCCGCCCCGGCAGTCTGGTGGCCATGGAAGACCCGGGCTACCCGCCGGCGCGCTTGCTGTTCGGCACGCATGGCGCCGAGGTGGTGGGGATCCCGGTGGATGCCGAGGGCATTCAGGTCGAACACATTCCCGATGGCACACGGATGATTTACGTCACGCCGTCGCACCAGTTCCCGCTAGGCATGCCGATGACTCAGGCGCGCCGCGAAGCCTTGCTGGCCCGCGCCCACGAATTGGGCGCGATCATCATTGAGGACGACTACGACAGTGAGTTTCGCTATGAAGGCCGGCCAACAGACTCGCTGTTCAACCTCGACCAGCGTGGCATCGTCGCTTACGTCGGCACCTTCTCGAAGACGCTGCTGCCGGAGTTGCGCCTGGGCTATGCGATCCTGCCACCGGCGATTCTCGAAGCGGTGATCCGCGCCAGGCAGCTCACCGATCTGCATGCCTCGACGCTGCCGCAATGGGCCTTGGCCAAGTTCATCGCCGAGGGCTGTCTGCTCAAACACATTCGCCGCTGCCACACCATTTATGCCCAACGCCGCGAGCGCATTCTGGCGCGCATGGCCAGTGATCTTTCACCGTGGCTGGACGCTGTGCCCGCCAGCGCCGGGTTCCACATGGCGGTGTTATGCAAGGTGCCCATCGACTTGCCGCTGGTGATCGAACTGGCGAAGAAGGTCGAAGTCGGCCTGTATTCGATCAATGGCTTCTATCACCAGCAACCGCCGAAAAACGGCTTGTACTTTGGTTTCGGCGCCATCGAGACCCTCGACATCGATATCGCGCTGGATCGCCTGCGCGACATTCTGCAACAAGTTGCCTGAATGATTGGTCTGGGCGATTAACCGCCGATTGGTTATTGGTGATCGACAGGTGCAGGCCTATTCTGCACAGGCGTTATCCCTCAATGAGCAGGATTCGTCCGGCCTGATTCAGGAGTGTGAGCAATGTCCAACGAAGTGATCAATACGGTCCAGGTGCAGGCTGCCGCAGGCCGCTCGGATGAACTGGGCAGGCAACTGCAGAAGATCGTCGAGACTCTGCGCCAAACCCCGGGCTGCGACTCCTACCTCGTCGACCGCTGCCCCGACGACAGCCACCGCTGGACGGTCAGTGCGCGCTGGCAGTCGGAAGCGGCGATGCAGGCGCATTTCAACCGGCCCGAGGCGCAGGGCTTTATTGACCTGATTGATAGCCGCCTGGCCAACAGCGTCGATTTCAATAGCTTTCCCATCGTCTGATCCGGCCTCTTCGCGAGCAGGCTCGCTCCCACATTGGAATGCAATCAACTGTGGGAGCGAGCCTGCTCGCGAAGGCGTTTTGCGCTACACCGATTGCCTTCCTGACTCACCACAGATTGGTCACCTGATCTTCCCGAATATTGGCCGTTTGCATGCCCCGCCCTGCGGACTACTGTGATTGCACCCCCAACCCTCACAGGTAACCCGCCATGAAACGCCTGCCCTTGCTCGCCTCTGCCCTCGCCTTGAGCCTTTGCGCCTCGGCCGCTTTCGCCCACGACCCGTCCGAAAAAGTCACCGTGCTGCAAGACCAGATGCTGAAAAACGCCCCCGGCAAAAAAGCCATGATGATTGAAGTCGATTACAAACCCGGCCAATCCTCCATCGCTCACAAGCACGACGGCACCGCCATGGCCTATGTGCTCGAAGGTGAAGTGATTTCCCAAGTCAAAGGCGAACAGGCGATCACCTACAAGAAAGGCCAGTTCTGGTACGAGCCCGCCGGCTCCGAACATCTGGTGTCGAAAAATGCCAGCAAAACCAAACCCGCCAAGTTGCTGGTGTTCATGGTGCTGTCCCCGGATGAACAGGTACTGATCCCGCTGAAAAACTGATGGATATTTAATCAGCCATAAATAAAAAGGCGCAAATCGTTGTTTTGCGCCTTTTTATTTCCCCGCGCAATTAACCGCTTCGGGTTACAGCAAATAAAACTATTCAACAGCAAACCAGACAGCAAATTGTCAGGTTGCTTACAGCGTGGCGGGTTTAGTCTGAATTAACGGTCGTCACCGACGACAATTGAAACTTTCCGACTGATGTTGTTTCACGGGAGAAACACCATGAAACTTGCGTTTTCCAGCACTTTGGCGATATCGGTTCTAGCACTTTCCGCCTGCTCGGTGCCTACCGCACCGAAAGCAGTTTCGTCCCTCGACACGCTGTTCACGCAACCGGTTGGCCGCAGCAGTGCCGCCCAGGTGAAAAGCGGTCCCGGCGTGTCTCTAGGCGTGGTCTACAGCCCGAGCACCCAGACCAACCGCGACTACCTGCGCGACTATCAGGCCAACGCCGGGACCGGTTTCGGCCAGAGTCTGCTGGTGCAGCCGATCCACGATGCCTACGTCGCCAGCTCGAAACCGGACATGGCGGTGGATTGGGTCAACGCCTCGCTACAGCGCCAGTTTGGCTCGGTCACGGTGTATCCGGACATGCAAAGCCTGCGTGCGGCCAGACCGGATGTGGTGGCGATTGTCGACACCCATAGCCAATTGATCACTTCGCGCAGTTCCGACATCAAGGCGGATGTCAGTGCCGATTTTTATGATGCGCGGTTGAACTATATCGGTACAGCGAAAGGCTCGGACGCGAAAGAGCTGACGCCGGTGTGGGCGGACTTCAAACGCTCGGAAGAGATTGTGGCTGATATTAATCAGCAGCAGGATGTGCAAGTTCGGGCGTTGCAGAAGTTTGACCAGTCGCTCAGTAATTTATTGACCAGGCCGACAGATAAAGTGTCGATGCTTGATAATAAACAAGCCCCTAAGTTGTATTGATATAAAGGACGCCATCGCGAGCAGGCTCACTCCTACAGGGGGAACGCATTCCAACTGTAGGAGTGAGCCTGCTCGCGCTGAGGCTATAACAGCCACCCAAAAACCCTCAGGCAGAAAAAAGCCCCGGCATCTCACGATACCGGGGCTTTTTCATTCAGCGCTTACTTAAGCCAGCTCAAGCTCGGCATTGGCAGTGGCAGGTGCCACCACCGCTTGCCCGCTCAACGCCAGGTCCAGCAGTTCACGGTTGGCCACCGCATACATGGCGTAGTCCGTGCCGCTCGCCGCACGGATTTCCACCAGCATGGCGCGCCAGCGCGAGATCATGCTTTCGTGCTGCGCCATCCACAGCGCCAGGCGTTCTTCGACGTCCTGAGTGCCGTCGCCCTGTTGCAGGACGGAGATGGTGATCGCACGTTGCTGCCAGTCGACGTCGTCGCGGAACGCTTCACGGGCCAGGGCTTGCCAGTTGTTTTCAACCGGCAGCGCGCTGATCTGTTGCAGGTACCAGGTGATGTCCAGTGCACTGCCCACGGCGAAGTAAGCCTTGGCCACTTCGGCAGGGTTCTGCCCGGTGACATCAGATGCTTCGATGATCGGCAGCAGGGTGTACAGGTGCGAGGTGCCCGCAACCATACGCGCCAGCAGTTCCGGTACACCGGCTTCGACGTACGCCTGATAACGCGCCTGCCAGTTTTCACGGATTTCACCGCTGAGCAGTTCGTCGAGCTTCAGACCCAGCTCTTTCAGGTGCGGACCGAAATGCGCCGTGTCACGGGCAGCGTTCTGCTCGTTGCGACGGGCACGCAGGAACCAGCGCGTAGCGCGACGGCCCAGACGCATCAGCTCGTCCATCAGCTCCAGCTGCACGTCAGCGGAAACCTGATAATCCAGCGCTTCGATCTGACGGAACCAGTGCGGGAGGTGGAAGATGTCGCGCACGATCACATAAGCGCCCGCCACGTTCGCCGGGCTCATGCCGGTCGACTCTTTGAGTCGTTGAACGAAGGTGATGCCCATGTGGTTGACCAGGTCGTTGGCGATCTGGGTGCTGACGATCTCGCGCTTCAGACGGTGACGACGCATGGCTTCGGAGAACTTGCTGACCAGGGTCGGCGGGAACGCCGTTTCCATGTCGCGGGTCAGGTAATCGTCGTCCGGCACCAGGGAGCCCAACAGCTGCTCCTTGAGGTCGATCTTGCTGTAGGAGATCAGTACCGACAGCTCTGGACGGGTCAGGCCGTGGCCTGCCGCAACGCGCTCGTTGATCTGCTCTTCGGTCGGCAGGAACTCGATGGCACGGTCCAGCTTGCCACGGCCTTCCAGATCGCCCATCAGACGCTTGTACTCGGCGATGCGCGCATAAGCACGACGCGCCGCCAGGGACAGGGCCTGAGTCTGCTTGTAGTTGTTGCCCAGCACCAGGTTACCGACTTCGTCGGTCATGCTCGCCAGCAACTGGTTGCGTTGCTTGTCGGTCATGTCACCGGCCTGAACCACTTCGTTCAGCAGGATTTTGATGTTCACTTCGTGGTCGGAGCAGTCCACGCCACCGGCGTTGTCGATGAAGTCGGTGTTGGAACCGCCGCCATTCAGACCGAATTCAACACGACCCAGTTGGGTCATGCCGAGGTTACCGCCCTCGCCCACGACTTTGCAGCGCAGTTCGTTGCCGTTCACGCGCAGTGCATCGTTTGCCTTGTCGCCGACGTCTGCATGGCTTTCAGTGCTGGCCTTGACGTAAGTACCGATACCGCCGTTCCACAACAGATCCACCGGCGCCTTGAGCAAGGCATTCAGCAGTTCGGTCGGGGTCAGTTTGTCAGCCTTGATGTCGAAGCGTTCCTGCATCTGCGGGGAGATCGCAATGCTCTTCGCGCTGCGCGAGAAGATACCGCCACCTTCGGACATGATGCCGGTGTCGTAGTCGGTCCAGGCCGAACGCGGCAGGTCGAACATGCGCTGACGCTCGACGAAGCTGGTCGCCGGGTTCGGGTTTGGATCGATGAAGATATGCAGGTGGTTGAAGGCCGCGACCAGTTGCAGCTTGTCGGACATCAACAGGCCGTTACCGAACACGTCACCGGCCATGTCGCCGACGCCCACGACAGTGATGCTGTCTTCCTGAACATTGATGCCGCGCTCGCGGAAGTGACGTTGTACGCCGACCCACGCGCCTTTGGCGGTAATGCCCATTTTCTTGTGGTCGTAACCGGCCGAACCACCGGACGCAAACGCGTCACCCAGCCAGAAGCCGTAGTCGATGGCGATGCCGTTGGCGATGTCGGAGAAGGTTGCAGTGCCCTTGTCCGCTGCCACGACCAGGTACGGGTCATCGTCGTCATGACGCACGACGTTGACCGGCGGCACTAGTGCGCCGTCTTTCAGGTTGTCGGTGATGTCCAGCAGACCCGAGATGAAAATGCGGTAGCAGGCGATGCCTTCGGCTGCGATCTCGTCACGGCTGCCGCCCAGTGGCAGGCGACGCGGCAGGAAGCCGCCCTTCGCACCCACCGGCACGATGACCGAGTTCTTCACTTGCTGTGCTTTAACCAGACCGAGGACTTCGGTACGGAAGTCTTCTTCACGATCGGACCAGCGCAGACCGCCGCGAGCGACGTTACCGAAGCGCAGGTGCACGCCTTCAACGCGTGGCGAGTAGACGAAGATTTCGAACTTCGGCACTGGCTTCGGCAGTTCAGGGATCGCGTGCGGGTTGAACTTGAAGCTGAAGTACGACTTGTTCTGGCCGTTGGCATCAGTCTGATAGAAGTTGGTACGCAGGGTGGCTTTGATCAGGTCGAGGTAACGACGCAGGATGCGGTCTTCGTTGAGCACCTGGACGTCGTCCAGTGCGGTCAGAATCGCTTGTTCCAGACGCAGTTGCTTGTCTTCCAGATCGTCTTCGCTGAGCTTGCGCGCCAGGTAGAAACGAGTCTTGAACAACCGCGTCAGCTCGCGAGCGATGTCGGTGTGGTTGTTCAGCGTGCTGGCGATGTAACCCAGATCGAAGCCCAGACGAATCTGCTTCAGGTAACGGGCGTAAGCACGCAGCAGCGCGACGTCGCGCCAAGGCAGGCCGGCGGTCAGCACCAGACGGTTGAACGCATCGTTTTCGGCGTCGCCGCGCACGATGTGGACGAAGGCGTCCTGCAGGGTGTCGTTGAGTTGCTGGATGTCGAGGTCCAGGCCTTCAGCGGCAGTGAACGCGAAGTCATGAATCCAGAACTCGCGGCCATTGGTGTGACGCAGACGATACGGGAACTCACCCAGTACGCGCAGACCGAGGTTTTCCAGAATCGGCAGAACGTCGGACAGTGCCAGCGGGGTGTCGGCGTGATACAGCTTGCAATGCAGCTCGCGCTGGCCGGAAACCTGGCCCAGCGGCTGATAGAAGCTCATCACCAGCGGATTTTTTTCGTTGAGGCTCAGCAGGTGCTGCATGTCGACCACGGCCGAATGCGCGGCGAAACGCTCGCGGTAACCGGCCGGGAAGCCTTTCGGAAAGTCAGCCAGCACGTTGGTGCCGTGGGCTTCGCCGAAGCTTTCGACGGTCAGTGCGGCGTAGTCGTCCTGCCAGCTGCGGCACGCTTGAACGACTTCTTTTTCCAGCAGTACCGGGTCGATGTCGAGACGGTTTTTCGGGTCGACACGCAGGATCAACTGCACGCGCGCCAGAACCGATTCGGAGAAGAACGTCCAGAATTCGCAGTCGGAAGCCTTCAGGCGCTCCATCAATACTTGCTGGATCTTCTGGCGAACTTCGGTGGAGTAGATGTCGCGTGGCACGTAGGCCAGGCAGTAGCAGAAGCGACCGTACGGGTCTTTGCGCAGGAACACGCGGATCTTGTTGCGTTCCTGGATCTGCACGATCGACATCACGGTGGTGAACAGTTCGTCGACCGGGGTCTGGAACAGGTCGTCACGCGGCAGTACTTCCAGCACCTGCGCCAATTCCTTGCCAAGGTGAGCCTTGGACTGGAAGCCGGAGCGGGTTTCGATTTCTTCGACCTTGCGGCGGATGAACGGGATGACCCGCACGCTCTCGCCATACACCGAAGAGGTGTACAGGCCCATGAAACGGTGTTCCTTGATGACGTTGCCGTCGGCATCGATTTCGCGGATCGACACGTAGTCCGGGTAAGCCGGACGGTGTACACGGCTCGGGTGCGCAGCCTTGGCGAACGACAGCAGGGTCGGTTCGCGCAGGTAGTTCACCGCGTAGTCTTCGATGCGCAGGTCATCGTAGGTCAGGCCGGTGCGCAGCAGCTTGGTCAGGCCGAGGAAGGAGTTCTGGTCGTACTCGATATGGCCGCCATCGGCCTGATCGGTGACCACGAATTCTTCGTAGCCGAGGAAGGTGAAGTGGTTGCCCACCAGCCATTCCAGGAAGCTTTTGATTTCGTTCTTTTCGTCGGCATCGACGGCGAAGGCGCTGTTGTCGAGCTTGGTGAGGATTTCCTGCACCTTGGCTTTCATCGGCTCGAAATCGGCGACCGCGACGCGGACTTCACCGAGAACCTGTTCCAGCTCTTTGCTCAGCACATTCAGTTCGGCCGCGTTGGCGCAGCGGTCGATTTCCAGGTACATCAGCGACTCATGCAGAACGCCTTCGCCGGTGCTGCCTTTCGGCAGGATTTCCAGCAACTCGCCCTTGCTGCCACGACGCACGCTGAGCACGGTGGTTTGCAGGGTGTGGATGCTGTAGCCGCGGCGGTTCAGCTCGGTACGGACCGAGTCGACCAGGAATGGCAGGTCGTGGTGCAGGACTTCGACCGCGGTGTGGGTCGACTGCCAGCCATGACGCTCATAATCGGGGTTGTAGACGCGCACTTGCGGTTGCGCGTGATCGAAGCGCTCAAGCAGGCGCCACGCGGAAAGAGTACAGCCAGCGAGGTCGGAGAGGCGACGTTGAGTCAGCTCGTCCAGGGAAATGATGCCGAAGAATTGTTCAGCGAACAGCGCCACTTGTGGCAGTGCCTGTTCACTGATGTGCTGCGCCAGTGCCGCTTGCAGTTGGTGCTGGAAGTCGGCTTTGCTGGCTGCGGTGAAGAACGCCATCTGTGGTACTCCGCTTAAGCTTGTTATTGATGGAAAGCGTCGCGTGCAACACCCCTTTCGGGGTTCAAGTCGCCCTGCTCCTGATTCTCGGGCAGAGGAAACAGGGGGACAGGTGGGTGAAGCTGGACGGGACACTCAGGTCACATTCACCTTCCATAGAATGAGCATCTGCAAAAACGACTGCCAGGGCTGCCGACAATGCCTTTACGGGTGTTCATCCGTTGCGCAGCTTAATGGGTGCGACAATGTGTCTGCTTGCGGTGCTGCGACATATTCGGTCATTGGCACGTAAACAAGGGTTTCAGCACCCGTAAACACTAGCAGCCGTGGCGGAAAACGCTGGTCTGAATGCCCGGTTTTACGGTACATCCGTGCCAGAAATGACCATTGACCCACGTCGCGTTCACGACACATCCTCTGACACTCTCACATGCAGAAATTCCCGAGGGCTGGCAGAATCGCGCCCAATTGCGACCAACACGCCCTACGAGGCAGGAATTCCCCATGCAAATGACCACCGCCCTACTGATCGTCAACCCGTGCGATGACGAAGAAGACAACATGGCCATGCTCTGCTGCCATAGCGACAAGGGCGACATGTTTCTGATGAGCCGCTATCCGGATGAGGATGTGCTGGAGATTACGCTGGATGGCGATCCTTCAACCCTGGATGGCGTGAAAGTCACCCTGAGCAAGACCCTGCTGAAGATCGAAATCGCGGCGGCGGATGCCGATGTGCTGAATGGTGATGATGTGCTGGAGATCACCTTCAACCCGGACATGGTGGATCTGGATGAGGTTGAGGAGACTTTGAAGAACATCCTCGACGGTACTGGCACCTTCATTAACGAAATTTGATGCCGGCCGGACTGGCCCCATCGCGAGCAGGCTCACTCCTACAGGTCGGTGTACGGCGATCCATTGTAGGAGTGAGCCTGCTCGCGATAGGGCCGGTACAGGCAACCAATCACTCCCCTGCTACAAAAATCCAACAATTCCCCCAGTCATTTCCCGCACTTTGCGCAAAATGCCGTTAGTCGCCACCCCCCGCGATGGATTAAAGTAACGCCCCCAGCCCCGGCGTTATCCGAACGCCGGTGGCCATCCCTTTCCAGGAACAGTCATCGATGGAACATCGTGAAGCGCTGCTGGCGCTGCGAACCTTTCTTTCAACGCAGATTCTCGGCCAGGAAAAACTCATCGAGCGTTTGCTCATCGCCCTGCTCGCCGACGGCCACATGCTGGTCGAGGGCGCTCCGGGTCTGGCCAAGACCAAAGCGATCAAAGAACTCGCCGAGGGCATCGAAGCCCAGTTCCATCGCATCCAGTTCACCCCCGACCTGCTGCCTGCCGACATCACCGGTACGGAAATCTATCGTCCGGAAACCGGCAGCTTTGTCTTCCAGCAAGGGCCGATCTTCCACAACCTGGTGCTGGCAGACGAAATCAACCGCGCCCCGGCCAAGGTGCAATCGGCACTGCTTGAAGCCATGGCCGAGCGTCAGGTCAGTGTCGGCCGTAGCACGTACGAGTTGTCGCCGCTGTTTCTGGTAATGGCCACGCAGAACCCGATCGAGCAGGAAGGCACTTACCCGTTGCCGGAAGCGCAACTCGACCGCTTCCTGATGCACGTAAAAATCGGTTTCCCGGATGCCGCCGTCGAACGCCGCATCCTCCAGCAGGCCCGTGGCGAAGCGTTGAACGGTGAGACCAAACCCGAGCGCCGTGTCAGCCAGCAGGCGATCTTCGCCGCGCGCAAGGAAATCCTCGGTTTGTACATGGCCGACGCCGTGGAGGAATACTTGGTGCAACTGGTCATGGCCACGCGCACGCCGGCCAAGTTCGACCCGGAAATGGCCGAGTGGATCGCCTATGGCGCCAGCCCGCGTGGCTCGATCGCCCTCGACCGCTGCGCCCGCGCTCATGCCTGGCTGGCCGGTCGCGACTTCGTCAGCCCGGAAGACATTCAAGCGGTGCTGTTCGACGTGTTGCGTCACCGCATCATTCTGTCGTTTGAAGCCGAGGCCGCCGGCATCGATCAGGATCGGGTGGTGCAGCGGATTCTCGACGTCGTAGCCGTCGCTTGACCCCCATGAACGCCGCCCTGCCCTCCGAGCCCGGAATCCGCGTCAGCCTCGCCGAGTTGATCGAGATGCGCCACCGCGTGCGCGAGGTGCAACTGTTTTCCACGCCGAGCCAGCGCAGCCCGCTGATCGGCCTGCATCACTCGAAATTCCGTGGCCGCGGTGTCGACTTCGATCAGGTGCGGGTCTATCAGGCCGGCGACGACGTGCGCACCATCGACTGGCGCGTGACGGCGCGCACGCAGGAACCGCACACCAAGCTGTTCCATGAAGAACGCGAGCGGCCGATCTTCATCATGGTCGAGCAAAGCACGCGGCTGTTTTTCGGTTCCGGACTGATGTTCAAATCGGTGCTGGCAGCGCAAGCAGCGGCGCTGATCGGCTGGGCCGCGCTCGGCCATAACGACCGGGTTGGCGGGCTGGTGTTCGGTGACAATGAGCACTACGAAATCAAGCCACGGCGCAGCAAACAGAGTCTGCTGCAATTGCTCAACCGCTTGGTCAAGGTCAACCAGTCGCTGCACAGTGAGCGCGAGCCGGATCGCGATGCGTTTGGCGTGGCCCTGCGCCGTGCCCGTGAAGTGTTGCGCCCAGGCAGCCTGGCCATCGTGATCTGCGACGAACGTGCACTGTCCGACAGCGCCGAACAACAGCTCAGCCTCTTATCGCGTCATTGCGACCTGTTGATGTTGCCGATTTCCGATCCGCTTGATCACGCCCTGCCCGCCGCCGGCCTGCTCCGCTTCGCCGAACGCGGCGCACAGCTGGAACTCGACACGCTGAACTTCGACTTGCGCCAGACCTATCGCGCTCAGGCCGAAGCGCGCATCGCCCGTTGGGAATTACTCGCGCAGAAGCTGCGGGTGCTGCTGATGCCGCTGAGCACGCAGAGTGAAATGGTCGAGCAGATGCGCGAATTCCTCAATCCGCAGCGTCCGGGGAAAGGTCGATGAACGGCCTCGAACAGTTGCAACCGCTGATCTCGCCGCCACCGATTACCTTCTGGCCACCGGCGCCGGGCTGGTGGCTGCTGCTTCTGTTATTGCCGCTGCTGGGTTTCGCCGTGTGGCGTCTGCGTCGCTTCATTCCAATGAAGAAACGCCCGATTGTCCGTGCCGAACAACCGCTCGATCCAGTGCGCATCGCCGCCCTCGCCGAACTGGCGCAGATGCCCAAACCTTACGACGGCGCCCCGGCCGGGGCGTGGCTGCAACAACTCAACGGCCTGCTCAAGCGCTTGTGCCGCAACCACTACCCTTACAGCCAGAGCCACACACTCAATGGCCGCAAATGGCTGGCGTTCCTCGACAACCGCTGCCCGGCGGCGGGTTTGACGCGGTGGATGGTGCTGGTCGAAGGCGCCTACAAACCGGAATGCAAACTCGACGACAAAGCCATCGCCGGCCTGACCCAAGCTGTCGACACGTGGATTCGCAAACATGTTTGAGTTCGCCTGGCCATGGATTTTTGCCCTGTTGCCACTGCCGTGGTTGATGCGTCTGGTGCTGCCGGTGGCCGACAGCGGCGAGCCCGCGCTGAAAGTCAGTTTCCTCTCCGACCTTGAAGGCCTCGCCCGTCGCCGTGCCCGCGCCAACCTGCCGGCGTGGCGCCAACAGGCACCGTTCATGCTGCTGTGGCTGTTGCTGTTGATCGCTGCTGCGCGCCCGCAATGGCTCGGCGAGCCGCTGCCGATTGCCGCCAGCGGGCGTGATCTGTTGGTGGCGGTGGACGTGTCCGGCTCGATGGATTTTCCCGACATGCAATGGCAGGACGAAGACGTCAGCCGCCTGAATCTGGTGCAGCACTTGCTCGGCGATTTCCTCGAAAGCCGTGACGGCGACCGCGTCGGCTTGATCCTGTTCGGCAGTCAGGCCTATCTGCAGGCACCACTGACCTTCGACCGCCACACCGTGCGCGTCTGGCTCGACGAAGCGCGGATCGGCATTGCCGGCAAAAACACCGCCATCGGTGACGCCATCGGTCTGGCCCTGAAACGCCTGCGCATGCGTCCGGCGCAGAGCCGTGTGCTGATTCTGGTCACCGACGGCGCCAACAATGGCGGTGAAATCGATCCGCTGACCGCGGCAAAACTGGCGGCGAGCGAAGGCGTGAAGATCTACCCGATCGGCATCGGCGCCAACCCGGAAGACAGTGGTTCCACCGCGTTGCTCGGGGGCAACCCGAGCCTCGATCTCGACGAGCCGGCGCTCAAAGCCATCGCCGAAGTGACCGGCGGCCAGTATTTCCGCGCCCACGACGGCAAAGAGCTGCAAGCGATCAAGGACACCCTCGACCAACTCGAACCGGTCACCCAACAACCGACTCAGGCACGACCAGCGCAAGCCTTGTATCACTGGCCGCTGGCGTTGGCCCTGTGGTTGAGCCTGCTGCTGGTCGCACGCGAATTGTGGCCGGATAACCCGCTGCAACGCCTGTTCACCAAGGAGCTGTATCTGCAAAGTCCGCTGCCTGACTGGCGCGAGCGCCTCAAACGCCTGCGTCTGCGGAGGCGCCGATGATCGCGCTCTGGCCGCACTGGTTCCGTCCCTGGTGGCTGCTGCTGTTGCCGCTGCTCGGCTGGCTGCTCTGGCAACTCTGGCACCGGCAGAAACGCGCCGGGCGCTGGCAGATGATTCTGCCGCCGGCGTTTCACGCCACGCTGCTCAGCGGCGGTAGCGGTCGCGACAGCAAACTGCCGTGGGTTGCCTTGGGTGTGGCGTGGCTGTTGACCATTCTCGCGCTGCTCGGGCCGAGTTGGGAGCGCGTTGAACAGACCAGCCAGAAGCCCGCCGATCCATTGGTCGTGGTGCTGGAACTGACCCCGGAAATGCTCGCCACCGACTCGCCGCCGACGCGACTGGAACAAGCGCGGCGCAAGCTCTTCGATCTGTTGCAGGCGCGCAGCGATGCGCAGACCGCCATCGTCGTCTATGCCGGTAGCGCGCACACGCTGGTGCCGCTGTCGGATGATCTGGCGACCAGCCGTAATTTGCTCGATGCACTGAAGCCGTCGCTGATGCCGGAAAGCGGCCACCGTGCCGATCTGGCCGTCGGCAAAGCGCTGGAGCTGCTGAAACAGGGCGCACTCGGCCAGGGACGAATTCTGCTGATCGGCTCGTCGCTCGATGAAGAAGAACGCCAAGGCATTCGCCGTGCACTCAGCGGGCAATCGGCGCAATTGTTGATGCTCGGCATCGGCACCGCCGAAGGTGCACCGATCGCTCAGGAAGACGGCAGTTTCCTCAAGGACGAACAAGGCGCGATTCGCGTGCCGCAACTCGACAGCCCGGGCCTCGCGGCGTTCCTCAACAGCATCGGCGGCGAGTATCACGCTGCACGGCTGGACGAAACCGACCTGCGTGCCCTCGGCCTGCTCGACGGCCCGCGCAGCTTGCGTAACGACGGCCAGACCGTACGTCTGGATACCTGGGCCGATCAGGGTTACTGGCTGCTGTTGCCGCTGTTGTTGCTGGCCGCCTGTGCCGGACGGCGCGGCTGGCTGTTCTGTTTGCCGCTGCTGTTTTGCCTGCCGCAACCGAGCTACGCTTTTGACTTTGAAGACCTCTGGCTGCGTCCCGACCAGCAAGGCCTGCACCTGCTCAAACAGAAGCGCCCGGCCGAAGCCGCCCAGCATTTCGAAGATCACCAGTGGCAAGGGGTGGCGTTGTACGAGGCCGGCGACTACAGTGGCGCCGCCCAGCGTTTCGCCGAAGGCAGCGATGCCCGCGCCCACTACAATCGGGGTAACGCGCTGGCAAAAAGCGGCGAGCTGGAGGCCGCGATCGACGCCTATGAACAGGCGCTGGAGCTGCAACCGGATTTGCGTCCGGCACAGACCAACAAGGCGCTGGTGGAAAATCTGCTGAAGCAGAAAAACACCCCGCCACCTGCCGAACCGGAAAGCAAACCGAGCGAGCAGAACCTGCCCGTCGATGAACCACCGCCCGCGACTGCACCGCCGCCGGCAGTGAAAAGTGAAACACCGAGCGAGGCGCAGCCGGCCGAGTCGGCCAGCGAACCGCCAGCGACCACCCCGCCACAGCCTGGCCCCAATGAAGTGCCAGGCAACGAGCCGGACGAAGAACAGAACACCGCACCGACGCTGCATACCGGCGAGGACAACCTCGAAGGCGAACAACGCCAGGCACTGGAACAATGGCTGGGCAAAATCCCGGACGACCCGGGAGAGTTGCTGCGACGCAAATTCTGGTACGAACAGCAACAACATCAGGATCAGGAAAAAACTCGATGACCCGCTTCACCGCTCTCTTGCTGCCACTGCTGATCTGTACAGCCACCGCCAACGCGGCCGAGCTGACGGCCAGTGTGGATCGCAGTCGCCTGAATTCCGGCGAGACGGTCGAGCTCACCCTCGAATCCAGCGACGTCACCCAGTTCGGCAAACCCGACCTGACGCCGCTGGAGGCGTTGTTCGAGGTGCGTGGCACGCGGCAGGTCAACCAGCTCAACACCCTCAATGGCGACAATCGCGCGACCACGCGCTGGATCATCACCCTGCTGCCGAAAGAGAACGGCAGCGTGGTCATTCCGCCGCTACAAATGGGTGAAGTACAGAGCCAGCCGATCACCGTGCAAGTGGTCGAAAGTGACAGCCGTGACGAGAAGAACAACCTTGATCCGGTGTTCATCGAGGCCAGCCTCGACCAGAACAGCGTCTATGTGCAGGCGCAGGCAATCCTGACTCTGCGCATCTACCATTCGGTGTCGCTGTATGACGACAGCAGCCTGACCCCGCTGCAAATTGCCGATGCGCGGGTTGAGCAGTTGGGCGACACGCGCACTTACGAAAAAGACATCAACGGTGTGCGCCACGGCGTGATCGAGATGCGCTACGCGATCTATCCGCAGCACAGCGGTTTGCTCAGCATCGCCCCGCAGACCTTCAGCGCAACCCTCGTTGACACGCAGCCGGCGCAGGACGCCAGCGCACAAGGGCCAAAGGCAGGCAAATTGATGCGCGTGAGTTCCGCGCAGATCCCGCTGACCGTCAAACCCAAGCCTCTGACCTACCCCGCCGATGCGCCGTGGCTACCGGCGCGCAGCCTGAGCCTGAGCGAAAGCTGGAACCCGGAGCCGGAGCACACTCAAGTCGGTGACTCCCTGACGCGCAGCCTGACGCTGAAAGTCGAAGGCCTGGCCAGCTCGCAGCTACCGGCGCTACCCGCCACCGAGGTCAACGGCCTGCGCCGCTATCCGGATCAACCGGTGCTGCGCAACCAGAGCAGCGAACGCGGCCTGATCGGCAGCCGTGAAGAACGCGAAGCGCTGGTACCAAGTCGCAGCGGCTCGATCGAATTGCCGACCGTGGACGTGGTCTGGTGGAACACCTTCGAAGATCATCTGGAACACACCAGCCTGCCGGCGCGCACCCTGCAAGTGTCGAACAACCCGAGCCTGCAGGTCGATACCCCGGCCGGCAGCCTGCAACCCGGCATCGTCGATAACGACACACTGTGGTGGTGGAAACTCAGCACACTGATTCTGGCCTGCACCACTCTGCTCGGCTTCGGCCTGTGGTGGCGCGCACGCTGGCAACCGGCGATCCATCGCGCCGCACAAACCGGCCCGAGCCCGCGCACCTTGATGGACGACATCAAACGTGCGAGCCAGGCGAATGATCCGCAGGCAACGCGGCAGGCACTGGATGCGTGGGCGCGTCAGCAGCCGGAGACGCTGGCGGACATGGCGGCGCGGTTTGTGCCGTTGTCGGATGCGCTGGATGGGCTCAATGGTGCGCTGTATAGCGAAACGGGGCAGCATTGGCAAGGCGAAGACCTGTGGCGGGCGATTCGTACCATCCCGGCGGCGGAACGGGTGCAGGATCCGGTGGGTGATAGTGGGTTGCCGCCGCTTTATCCGAAGTAAAAAGCAAAAGATCGCAGCCTGCGGCAGCTAATCCCCTGTAGGAGCTGCCGCAGGCTACGATCTTTCGATTTTGCAATGTTTGACTTAATCGATCTTCAATCAATATTGGAGACATAAGGGTCAACACCCTCAAGGATCAATCGCTCCCGCAACTCAATCAAAACTTTATAACCGCTTCCTCACCCATCGCGGCTGTCAGCGTTTCCTGCTCCGAAATCTCATCCACACTCATGACATTCACATGATTGCCCGCGTCGTACTTGATGAAATAACGCTCATGGCGCCGGCAAATTTCCACATCGCGAAACTTGAACAACAAATTATCCATGCTGACTCACCCTGTGCAGAACGGCTTGCCGACTTCTGTTAAACAAGAAAAAGCTTGCGGACAGTTTCCATGTCCGACTGGATAATCTTCAGCTCGTCGTCATCGACATCAGCCTCAAGCAGGTCCTCAACGCTGCACTGGCTGTAGGTCTGCGCCAGAATATCCAACATATCGCTCGTGTATGAATCTTCTTTCGACAGCTTCAGACCGCGACGATGTCCCTCCATATAAATGGCCGTCTGAAGAATTGCATTCGGCCCGGGCGCATCTTTGCGCAGCAGAAGTTCCAGATCATCCTGGGCATAGGCAAACGCTTGCTCGGGACGAAACCCAAGCTCATCCATTGCGTGAAAATAAAGCCCTTTAACCATTCCTCTGGCCTGATTGAACAAGCTTTCAACCCGCATTTTTGTTCTCCAGCGGTTTCTACCCGCAATAAGACCGGGACAGACCACGTGCATTATCAAATCAGTGTAAAACGGGGACAGACTCTGAGGGATCCCCACAAATCTACTCCAAGCTCTGTGCCTGATGATGCACCTCATCACGCAGAGCTTTCTCCAATCTTTCCCAGTCTTCGCTGCCTCCGAACTCTATGCATCTACGCCAATTTTCCCAGTCTTCGCTGCCTCCGAACTCTATGCATCTACGCCAATACTCCAGGCCCAGTCGCCACAATGAAAGCACGCGTTTTTCTCTGAGACTGTTGCTTTGATAGCGCCGCTCAAGGTTACTTTTTCGGGCCTGAAGTCCTGTTAAAAAGAGCAGGTAATTGGCCAGAGCGGCAATCAACAGCAGTATCTCAATACGATGCAGGCAATGGCTTCGGTGTAGATTCAGACCCAATCCCAAGTGCTCACTTTTCACATCCCTGAAGCCCTCTTCAATTTGCATACGGCGTTTGTAAACCGCCACAATCTTTGCCGGATTCCACTCGCCCTGAGCCAGGTTGCTGGCAAGCAACCAAGGTTCACGTTCGCGTCTGGCGGACTGTCGACTCAGTTTGTTTTTTGCAATTGAACCCGTGACGCGTTGGTGTTTGCGGCCCTTGGCGCAGTGCCGTACGCAGTACAAGTCGATGAAGTGTGGGGCGCTTCGCGTCATCTCCACACGACCAAGTGCCTTGGGTGAGGCGGCAGCCAAAGCATACAAATTCTTCACCGGTCGCCAGTCAGTTTGATCGCGACGATAAAGTTCGCGATTCCTTATCCGCGCGACGTAAAACCAGCCCTGCGCGGCGACAGCCTTCATCCACGGTCGCCGAAAACCCGCGTCGGTGACCAGAATCGGGACGCAGTCATCAGGTAGAAATTCGGCCAGCGTTTTGAGTAGGCGGTTTTGATACTTGGGACAGTTCTCGCGCTCATGAACGCTTTCATAAACAGGAAATGAGCGCCCCGCCAGAGGGATCGATGCTCTTAGCAAAAAGGCTGTGCCTGAAGCGTCAATTCGAGACCAGTCGACCAGGATCAAAGGATGCTTCAACGAACCCAGCAATGCCCGAAGCATTACCCAATAGAACAATGGACGTTCTGATCTCAAGTGTTGATTACCCAGCAACCGATCTACGCGCTTGATCGAATGCTTGGGGTAAGCGCGCCCCGTCATGAAACGACCAAGAGCGGTCAGCGTCAGGCGATGTCCATGCAGTAACGAACTGACACAACTCATCAGTGATGTCAGGCGGCGAGAATGGATAGAGGGCAGTGCTTGAGCGAGCGCTCTGTGTAAAAATCGGATGGCCTGCATGGGGTCGGTTTCTTGTATTTGTGTGGTGCAAACCAAGTTGCCGACTCATGCAGGTCTCTTCAATATTCCAACTTCTTGATTTTCTGTAAAAAAATCGGGGGTCCCTCAGGGCCTGTCCCCATTTACGTGTTCAATTCTGAGAATTTTTTACGAATATACTCAGTTAACCCAACCAAGTCTTCAAAGGCAATAGAGCCAAACTCAGGCTCATACTTGGCAAGATAGCTTTCAGAAGAGTGCCCTAAAGATTGGGCTTTAGTCTCTACTTCCTTAATATATGTGGGCTCAATTACCCAATTCATGCCAGAGGACGCATAACGCTCACAACCTATCAGCACCCAAGAAATCAAGCCATCATATGAACCAATCAGCTCATTCAAAATAGAGATAATATATTCATTTTCTTTTTCAAATCGAAAAGCTATATATGGAGGAAATCTCGAACGATCCTCTCTTTCAAAATGATCACGCATCCAGACCTCTGGATTACGCTGCCCATACTTTCTCCACTCAAGTGCATTCAAGTCATGAAGAATATTAAGCAGCTCACCTTCCGAGTCTAAAACTCTAGTCACGCCCATTACTTCAACCCCTTCAACTTATCAGAGATCGACACTCCGCCCGGGTTAATATTTTTAATATGCTGCTCCCAATCCCCTTTAGGAATAGGGTTGGACGATAGCCGTGGATCATAAACATATCGACCATCAGTATAGACCTGGTGATAAAACTGACCCGGCTCTTTAACTCCATTCTCATAAACATTTAAATCGCCAGCTCTCGCAGGGCGAACTTCAATAACCGCCCCTTTACCACCAGAAGCATCAAACAACTTGCTTGCAATATCTGAACAGTCTGTCCTGGAACAACTCACCATGTTTTTAATTTGCGGGCTCTCCATTGCATCAACAACAGACTTGCTCGGCGGAAACTCTGGGTTAACCGGACGGAATGGGCGATCCATTCCTGGAGGAATAACCTCGTCTACCTTTCCGGCAGCGCCACCAGTAGCTTTTTCACCACCCGCAAAATAATCCGGAGGCAAATCACAAGGCCCAGTGTTGTGTACCCAGGTCTTGAGCTCGCCAACGTAGAACGTATGCCCCACATCGACCGTCAGATTGTATGTTTTGCCCTCGGGCAGGTATAGCTCAAGCGATTCGACTTCGGACGAGGTGTTTTCGGTATCGCCATCAGCCAGTGACTGCAGCAGATCACCCGGTTCCAGATCTTTGACAGGAATGAAATCACGTTTGGCGGGTACATAGAAGGGGTGGCTCGGCGTAACCAGCAGGGTTTCGCCTTCCGCTGCGCCAGCGCCACGAACACTTTTGAGCTTGAGGCGGTAGATCGGCTGATCCGAACGCTGATGCGTTGCCAGAATGGCAGCAGCGAACGGCTTGCCCCCTTTCTCAGGCTTGCTCCAGACAACATCTCCCACCTTGAGCGACTCAATAACGCGGTCGCCTTGCGGTGTAGAAACTTTCGTACCCGCAGCAAAGCAGCAAGGCCCCTTCGTTACAGGGGTTCCCGTTGTGCCTTTTGCACCACCATTCAATCCCCCATCCAACACCAGCCCTAGTCCGACACCCGTAGCCGTTGCCACAGCTGCGTTCGCCCTGACAACGTCAATTCCGTTGCCTTGCATGGTGTGCAAGACATCCAGATACCCCTTGAGCCGAACTTCCTCCGGCCAATTCATGACCGAGTCAAAAGCTGCCTCCAGATCGGTAGCAGCGCAACTAGGGCAATTGACGGCCCCCATCACCCACAACGCTGATTTCGAACTGGAACTGACAAGTCCCTCCATGACGGCCGCGAAGCCTTCAGCGCTACCTACTCCCTTGGCATTGAGGATTTCGGCTTGATACCTTGGATCATGCCGATACTTGTATGGATCGACCAAAGCAATGTGGTCGAGCAGAGCTTTGACTGAATCTCTGTCTTTAAGCAGCTCCTTCAAGCCCAGCCTTTCGTCGTTGTAGTCAGCTAGAGTGACCCGGAATAACCCCGTATTCTGCGACTGCGAAACTTCTGTTCGAAGGAAATTCGCCGCTGCATTGGTCTTACCGTCGCTTTCACTGAAGGCTGCGCTCCAGCCCTTGTCCACCATTGCTGCGGCCGTGCGTAGCAACTCAGTCCGAGCTTGATCTTCACTAATCCCTCTTTCAGAGGCATACCGATTTACGCGTTCATCATCGGAAGCAAATTTGATCTCATCCGGGTGCAACTGGCGGTTGAAGGAAGTAGCGTTCTTGGCGATGTCGATACCTGTTTGCAGGTCCCCACCTACCAAACCCGCCGCCGTCAAACCCACCAACTGCGATGCTGTGAGCTGAAACTTCGGATTGTTTTTGACAATTGCGGCCAAACTGTTGCTCAACGCCTCGTTGGCGCCTGCCGCCGCCGCACCCGTGGCGAACCCCTTGCCTGCCGCCTCACTCAGAAGTCCGCCGACGAGGGCATGCAGAATTGTTTTCTGGAGACTGCCATCAGGCCATTTTTGTTTCTTCGCATAATCGCCAACTGCGTTGAAGGCCACGGCCTGCAAAACGGCTTGCGCCTGAGCAGTCATTGACGAACCAAGATTGTCTCCGAAACTCCCGCCATTTACTGCCGTACTGACACCCGCCTGGAATAATCCTTGTGCACCGGAATAAGCACTGAATTTACCGATACCTTCAAGGCTGCTCAGATCAAAACCGTGAGTAGCCTTGTTGACGTTTTCGCCGGTCACGCCAAACGCATCATCCAGATAACCGCTGGTAAACCCGGCAGTAGCAGCCCCGACGGCATAGTTTTTCAAGTTGTCTTTGGATGTGATGTCTTTAAGTACGGCACCAACATTCCCACGGTTGTTGATCGTACTCACAGCGGCAGAACCGGCCATCGAAGTGAGAACGCTGGAAACCATCACGTTGCCCCAACCAGCTGCTGCGGTCCCCACCGCGGTGCCTGCCTGGACCATAGCGGTGCTACCAGCCGCTGCCATTGCCGATCCACTTCCGACGCCAGCTCCCGCAACGCTACCCACAGCAGCGCTCGCCGCGCCTGCCGTGAGCACCGTTACCACAATGATGATTGCTAGCATCGCACCTTGGCCCAGGCTCGAGCTGCTGTACTTGAAAGACTCGTGAGTCTCCTTAATCAAGTTCCAGTCGACGTCGCCACGCTTCTCGGCCTCTTTAAGCCAAGCCAGCTGAGGATCGGCCTTGACCATCGCATCGATACTTTCGCTGACTGTTTTTTTGTTGATGTCTTTGACGTCGATATGCAAACCATCAACAGCTTTGATCACCAGATTCCCTTGTGCGACCAGTTCGCTCTGGCGCAGGGTTTCGTCGGTGTGCCCCTTACCGTTCATGGAGTTCCAGGCCATGCTGGTGCTGCTTTTTTGATGGCTTTCCTGATCGAGGTCCTTAACCCCCTCAAAGGTGATTGAACCGCCGCTTTGAAGAACCAGATCTTTACCGCTGTTCAGCTTTGCAACCTGATAGCGCTGATCACCACCACTTGCCAATACCAGATCGCCGCCGGTGTTGATCTCACTGCCGACATGAGTAACTTTGGTGACTTCGTCACGTCGGGTCTCTTTCTTGCCGAAGCTCCCCTTATTCTTTTTGTCGTATAACGAATAGTCGCTGTCTTGTGCCGCGAGCACGTCGAGATTATTTCCAGCAACTAAATAGGCCTCATCGCCAGCAGTGATACGGCTCGAAATCAATGCGAGGTCGTTAGCTGCACGGATCGCTACGTTGCCGCCGGCAGTTATGGTGCTGGCAACTTGTTTAACGTGATCTTCTTGCGTGGTGAGCTTTTTGGTCTTCGAGTAAGAATGACTTTCGTCGGCACCTGAGGCCACTGTCACATCGCCTTCAGCCAGAATGACAGCGTTGCGCTTGGCATCAATCGCACTGGCTATCGCAGTGAAGTCACGGCCAGCGCTCACTGCTACATCGCGTCCGCCACTTACGCTTGAGCCGACTTGAGTAATCGAACTTCGCTCTCGCCCGCCGGTTTCGATGCTTATCTGTTGTGCCGATACGATATTGACGTCACGACCTGCCTCGATTCTGGTGTCCCGACCACTGGCCATGACACTGCCGCTGCTGATTACATCTCGCGCCGCACTGATGGTCAGATCATTGGCAGCTTCAATGCGGGCGGCACTGTCCAGATAACCACGATACTGGGCATAACCATTCTGACTGAACTCTGCACCCGTTACTGAACGCTCGTTGATGACGTCCCCGGTGAGCGCCACCATACTGACGTCGCGCCCGGCGATTATGCCGCCCGATTTGTTGACGATATTATTACCGGCCATTAATTCGAGACGGTTGCCGGCCTCAATCAGACCGCTGTTGGTCATATCGAGAGCAGCTGTAGCAGACAAGTTGTTCGAAGCCCGAAGCGTACCGGCGTTGTCCAGATCGCCACCGGCAATCAACGTCACGTCGTTACCCTGAATCAACGCCCCGTTCGGCGCCAATCGGTTATTCGCCTGAGCCAGATACAGCACTGGCACCAACACTTTCTCACCATTCACTTCGTGCTCTTCGAGCCAGACGATGTCGTGGGTCAGTGCCGCCACTTGTTGCGCGGTCAGGGTGACGCCCACCGACAGGTTGAGCTGATCCTTGCTGGCGATGGCGTTGTTCATCAGGTACTTGAACATCGCTTCGTCGGAGGTCTGGCCGTCGATGAAACGCTGTCCCGTACGCTCGACGACCGCTTGCTGGATCATCCGCTGTTCGAAGAAACCGTCACCCAAACGCTTGGCGCTGATGTCCGGGTCATAGCCGAGCTTTTGCAACAGATAATCCGAGCTCTCGAATTTCTTCAGGTCGGTGAGTACCGGGTTGGTTTCGATCAGGTATTTGTGCGGGTTGGAGCGCACGCTGGTGTCGGGCAAGCCTTGTACGCGTGGTACATCAAAGGCAGGGTTGCCCCGAGCAGGCAACAGCACACCGACTGGCCCGTCAGCGGCGGTTGCACCTACGTTGAACTGAGCGGTTCGGTCATTGAGATTCAGCGAGGCTGCATCGCTCAGCGCGAGGTCGCGTTTTTTCACCGAGACCGGGTCGTTATTGTCGAACTGGAACTGGGTCGACGGCCGAGCAGGCATGCCGACCGTATGACGTGTGGACTCGCCGGACAGCGTATCGATGGTCCAGGACGGCGCAGGTACCAAGGATTGTTCGCTACCCCCTTTGCCGCTCAGGCGGAACATGCCGTTGTCGCCAACTGGCAGACTGAAGCCGGGCAATGTCAGCGGGTTGACCTGTTGCTGAGCCAGGTCCGGTGGTAGCTGACTGTTGAGGCTGATGACGGTGGGTTTGCCAGTACCGGTCGCGCCTGTGTTGGCGTTACGAGAGGTCCCGGCAGCGCCCGCGCTGTAGGCTTTTTCAACTCCATTGCTGATTTTGTTGCTGGCGTTGATGGTGACATTGCCGGCGGCCTGAATGATCGCCGAGGCGAACCCTGAAGGGTCGGAGGTGACGATTTTTTCACTGAACACGGCATTCTTTATGAAGTCTGGAGCTTCCGTTCTGACGCCCGAGGAATAGAGCGAATCTCCGAACCTGACGGCCTGACTCTGTTTATTCAAAGAAATGATGGTCGAGCCAAACGTCTGGAACCAGTTGTCCGCCTCGCCTTTGACCCCATATCTGACGACCTTGGAAACTACCCGTGAATCGTCTTCGTTGGCGTTCCAGAAATGCAGATCCTTGTTGTAGTCCGCATCGTTGTACATGTTGTACGCAACGACTTCGTTCCATTGAGCAACGGAAAGCCCTCCATTGACGTATTTGCGGGAGACATAATCGCCAGTGGCAGTACCCGAGTTCTCGAAGTTGGCCACATTGATATTGATGTTTCCTGACGCGGCGATGGACGAATTCGAGTTCAGGAACGATCCACCAGCAACATCAAAGTTTTTTCCGGAAGTAATCGACGCGGCTTTGGAACTCTCTCCTTCCGAAATACTGACCTTAAACTTTTGCTCCCAGACCAGGTGGGACGGTAGTTTGCCTCCCTGGAGATCTGTCCAATTGAGTGGAAGTTGATCACATGAATAGCAACGCACACCGATATCCGACGAGTACATTTCGGCAACGGTCTTGAACTGGTCTCTGCGGTTAACAATCGAATCCGCTTTGATCGAGAAGTCGCCGGTGCTTTCCATCGTCCCGGAAAGGTTCTCCACCATCGCTGCGCGATTACCGGCATCGTCCCGTGCGATGTCGATTGCGCCAAGGCTGTAAACATCGGATTTCTTGTTGCTGAAGCTGCCCACGCGAAGCTTCATGTCGCCACCGCTGAACAGGAACCCGCCCTGATCGTTGAGCAGTGATGAGGCCGTCAGCTTCATACCCGACGCGCCTGCCAACGTGCCGTAGTTGTTAATGGTGCCGGCATTCAGGCTCAGATTGTTGGCGGCGCTGAGGCGGCCATAGTTGTTGACGCTCGCCAAGCCACCGCGCGCACCTACGATCGTATTGCCCCCGGCCGCGATACTCGTAGCGCTGGTCAGGTTGAGGGTGGAGGCGTCCAGTTGCAGATCACCCAGACTGCTCGTTCGACCATTGCCGCCGTAATTGCCAGTCAGTTGGATATCAAGGCTGCCATCACTGGCAATCAAGCCTTCATTCGTCCAGTTGCCACCGCGTCCCACCAATTGATTGGAAGCGAGCAACTGCCCGCTCGCGGTCTGCACAAAGTTGCCGACATTCACCGTCAACCGCCCCGCCTGAATCACGCTGCTGTTGGTCCAGCTGTCCGCGTTTAGCGTCAGGCCGCCACGGGTTACCAGTGAGCCGCCAGCGTTCATCACGTTGGCGGTGGAGATGCCGAACTCACCCAGTCCGACATGTGTTACCGAACCGCCGGCGTTGAGAAAACTCGGTGCGGCGAGGGTGAAGTCAGTGTTGGCGGTTTCCACCAGACCATTACGGTTATCGAACTGGCTGCCAATCTGGAAATCGGTCTTGCCGCTGGTGCCGAGCGCGCGCAGTTTGCCGCCCTGGTTGTCGAGGTTGGCCGCACGAATCGCCAAGGTGCTGGCGCTTTCGATCAGGCCGCTGCTGTTGCTCATATTGCCGTCGACACCCAGATCGATGCTGCTGCCGCTGATCTGGCCGCTGTTGTTATTCATCGAACCGGCGGTGGTTTTCACCACACCCCGGGCATAGATCCCGCCGCCGCTGTTGTCGAGCATGCCGCCACCGGCGTTGAGCAAGATGTTTCCGGTGTTGGCGGCAATTCGACCGCCGTCACTGTAAATGCCGCCCAGTGCTTGCAAGTCCAGGCGACTGCCTTCGATCTTGCCGCCCTGACCGTTGCGTAACACGCCGCTCAGGCGGGTTTGCAGCAGACCTTTGAGACTTGAGAGCACCCCGCCACGGCTGTCGAGGCTGGCGGCGGTGAGGGTCAGGTCGCCGTTCTGGGCGATGATCTTGCCGCCCTGGTTGTCGATGGCGCCAGCGCCCGTATTTACGCTCAGCGCAGTCATGCTTTGCACCGCGCCTTTGCCGTTGTTCAGCGCGGCGGCGGTGATGGACACGCCGGCATCGCGGCTGGACAGCAGGCCGTCGGCGTCGTTGCGCAACGTGCCGCCGACGGTGAGATCCAGTTGGCCGTTGGCCGAGAGGGTGCCGCGTTGACTGTTATTCAAATCGCCACTGGTGAGCAGGCTCAACAGGGTCTGGCTGATCAATTGACCACCCTGATTGTCGACGCTGGCAGAGCGTTTGATCAGCAGCGCACCGCCGCTGCCGAGTGCGCCGTTGACGTTGGTCAGGGCGCCGAGCAGATCGAGGGTGACGCTGTCGTCGCCGACCAGACTGCCGTTGGTGTTGTTCAGCGGGCCGCCGATGAGGGTCAGGGCTTTTTTCGCCATGACGTTGCCGGAAGTGTTGTTCAGGCTGGCCGCATGGATGTCGAGGGTGTCGCCACTTTTGATCAGGCCCCCGGCAGCGTTATTGATCGCGCCGCCGTTCATGCTCAGGGTTTGTTTGCCGTCACTGCTGACCGTTCCGCCGCTGTTATCCAGACTGGCGGCGGTGATGCTCACCTCGCCGAGGCCGCCGATGCCGCCCTTGCTGTGGTTGAGCAGTGCGCCGCTGAGGTCGATGTTGACGTTGCCGAGCTGGCTGGAGATCGCGCCTTCCTGACTGTTGTCGAGGCTGCCGCCGCCAAGGCTCACGCCCTTCCAGCCGGAGACCAGACCGCCCTGGTTGTTCAGATCGGCCGCCGTAACAGTCAGCTGATCGTTGCTGATCAGGTTGCCGCCACGGTTATCGAGGTTGTTGCCGCTGAGGCTGAAGCTGTTGACGCTGGAGATTTCGCCCTGCTGGTTATTCAGGTCACGCAGGGTGGCGATGCTCAGCACGCCTTTGCTGTTGATCACGCCATTCTGGTTATTGAGGTCGCGCAGATGGGCAATGCTCAGCAGCCCTTTGCTGCTGATCAGGCCGTCCTGATTGTTCAGGTCCTGCGCGGTGGCGCCCAGATCGATCGCGGCACCGGAAACACCCACCAGCGTACCGCCCTGATTGTTCAGGCCGGTGCTGTTGAGGGTCAGTTGTTGCGCGGCGCGGATGCTGCCTTTGTTGGTGTTTTTCAACAGGCCATCGACGCTGACCTCGATATCGCTGTCACTGAGCAATACACCGCCGTCGCTGTTGTCCAGACTCGCGGCGCGAACCTGCAACGCCGCAGCAGCAATGGTGCCTTTGATCGAGGTCAGCGCGTTGTCGAGGGTCAGGGTGAGCTTGTGGTTGCTCAGCAGTTGCCCGCCGCTGTTGTCCAGCGACTTGGCGATCAGTTCAAACGCCTTGTCGCTGGAAATCTCGCCGCCACGGTTGTTCACGTCGGCGAGGTTTTTCAGCAGTAACTGGCCCGGCGCGCTGAGGGTGCCGCCCTGGTTGTTCAGTGCGCCGCCATTCAGATCCACAGTGACCGTGCCGTTGCTGCTGAACAGCTTGCCGCCCTGTTGATCGAGGCCCTGGATATTGGCGATCAGCGAGTTGCCGGCGCCGAGGCTGCCCGTCGCGTTGGTCACTTGGCCGGCGCGGATCTCCAGTTGATCGGCGGCGTAAATGCTCGCCCCATCGTTGTTATTCAGTGCGCCGGTGCTGATGCCCAGTTTGGCCTTGCTGCTGATCACACCTTTTTGCTGGTTATCCAGCGCACTGCTGTTGAGGGTGAGATTGCCGTCGGTCAGCAGGCTGCCGCCCTGGTTGCTGACCGCACCGCGCGTGTCGATGGTGAGCGCCTTGGCGCTGGAGACGGTGCCGGCGTTGTTGTTGAGGCTTTGCGCATTGATCGCCAAGGCGCCTTCGCTGACGACGCTGCCTTGCGCGTTGTTCAGATCCGCAGAGAGGTTGATCGCGAGGTCTTTCTGGCTGGTCAGACGTCCGCTGTTTTCCAGCGTCTTGCCGGTCAGCGTCAGCCCGGTGTCACCGGACAGCAGGCCCTTGTTGCGGTTGATGACGTCGTTGACGGTCAGCGCCAGATTGCCACCGGCGAGCATGTAACCGCTGTCGCTGTTGTCGAGCCAGGCACCGATCAGGCTGACATCGCTCTTGCTCGACAGCTCACCGTTGCGGTTGTCGACACGGTCGACGCTGAGGTTCAGCGCTTTGGTTGAACCGATCAGGCCTTCCTGACGGTTATCCAGAGTGGCGGCGATGATCGTCAGGCCGTTGTCGGCGATGACCACACCGTCCTGGTTATCGAACATTGCGGTGACGCTGAAGTCGACATCGCCACGACCACGTATTTCACCGTGGCTGTTGTCCAGACTGGCACTGCGCGATTCAAGGCCAGCCGAGGCGATCAGACCTTTGACGTTGCTCAGGGCACGGTCGATAACCAGGCTGAGTTTTTCATTGCTCAGCAGTTTGCCGCCGTCGTTGTTCAGACTTTGCGCGTCGACGGCCCAGGCCTTGGCGGCAGAGATTTCGCCGGCGCTGTTGTCGACGTCCTTGAGGTTTTTCAGCAGCAACTGACCCGGCGTATGAAGATTGCCGCGCTGGTTATTGAGCAGACCGTTGTTCATGTCCAGGGTCAGGTCGCCGTTGCTGAACAGCTCGCCGCCGTCCTGTTCCAGCGAAGTGACCGAAGCTTCAAGCTTCTTCTGGCTGCCGATAGTGCCGCCGGAGTTGTCCAGGTGCGCGGTCGTGAGCAACAGCGTGCCGTCGGTGGCGAGGCTGCCGCCCTGCCGGTTCTTGAAGTCGCCGGTGGCCAGGGTCGAATCGGCCTTGGCGCTGATGATGCCGTTGTCGCTGTTATCCAGACTGCCACTCTTGAACGTCAGACCTTTCTGCGAGGCGATCAGGCCGCCCTGGCTCAGCACGGAACCGGAGGCGGTCAGAGCCATCGCTTCAAGGCTCGACAGTTTGCCCAAGCGGTTATCGAGGCTGCCAGCGGTGAGGGTCATCTGCCCTTCGCTGCTGATCAGGCCTTGCTGGTTGTCCAGGGCCTCGTCGAAGGTCAGCTCCAGATTCTTCTGGCTGACGATGCGCCCGCCGACGTTGCTCACGCCGATGCCGCTGAGGGTGCTCGCGCCTTTGCTGAAAATCAGGCCGTTGCTGGCGTTGATGATTTGCGCGACTTTCAAACCAAGGGTGGTGTCGGAGAGCACCTTGCCGCCCTCGCTGTTATCGAGGCGTGCGCCGTTGATGTGCAGGTCCAGTTGGCTGGAGAGTGTGCTGGCGCGGTTGTCGATCTGATCGACGTTGACGGTCAGGGTCTTGAGCGAACCGACCAGACTGTCCTGATGGCTGTTGAGGGATTTGCCGGTGAGTTTCAGATTGCCTTCGGCGACCAGTTCACCGTGTTGTTGATTGAGGCTGTCGATGTTCGCGTCGATATCGCCCTTGGCGGAGATCCGGCCGCCATCGTTGGTCACGGCTTTGGCCTTGAGGCTCAACACACCGGTCGAAGTCAGCAGGCCGCCATTGCTGTTGTCCAGCGTGTTGCCGTCGAAGGTCAGCGCGGTCTTGCTTTCGAGGCGGCCCTTGTCGCGGTTGTCCAGCGTGTCGATCAGCAGTTTCGCCGACTGATCGGCGCGAATCGTCCCGCCACGGTTGTCGGTGTTGGTGCTGCTGACCGTCAGGGTATCGAGGCTGGAAATCTTGCCGGCGCGGTTGTCCAGACGCGTGGCCTGCACGTCCATGGCGCCGTTGGCCTGAATCAGGCCCTTGTTCTGGTTGTTCAGTTGCTCGCTGATCCGCGTGGTCAGCGTGCCTTCGCTGGTCAACTGGCCCTGCTGGCTGTTGTCGAGCTGCCGGGCTGTTACCGTGAGGTTTTGTTTGGCGCCGATCTTGCCGGTGCGATTGTTGATCGCGCCGAGTGCGTTGATGTCGAGCAAACGGCCAGCGGTCATCAGGCCGGAGACGTTATCCAGCGAGGTGACGGTCAGTATCACGTCGGTCTGGCTGCTGAGTTCACCGTTGCTGTTGATCAGTTGAGCGATGTTGGCGGTAAGGCCGGCGTTGCTGTTGATCACACCTTTATTGTTCAGCACCTGAGCGGCGTTGAGGTTCAGCGTACCGTTGCTCTGCAGTTTGCCGGCGTTGCGGTTGTCCAGTGTGCCGGCAGTAATGGCCGCGGTTTGGCCGCTGAGCGTGCCGCCCTGGTTAGTCAGGGTTTGTGCGGTGTTGACGGTCAGATGGCGGCTGGCGGTGAGGCTCTTGCCGCTGTTGTCGAGGTTCTGAGCGGTCAGGCTCAGGTCGCCGTTGGCGTTGCGGCTGCCGTCGGCATTGACGCCGGCTTCGATGGCGCCGGCGTTGGTCAGTTGGCCGCCGGCACTGAGGTTAATGCTGTCGCGAGCCGCGAGGGTCTGGCGGTTGCTCAGGTTGCCCTGGGTCTGCACGTTCAGTGCGGTGCCGGCGTAGACCGGCCCGCGTGCATCGAGACTCGCGGCTTTGACGTTGACCGCACCAGTGGCCGAGGTGTCGGCCAGGCTCAGTTGACCATTGGCATCGAGCTGAATATCACCGCCGCTGGCAATCAATTTGCCGTCGAGTTTCACCCCGACCCCGGCTTCGGTGCCGACCAGTTTGATCGCGCCGGCGTACATGCCGCCCAGCGCCGAGGAGTCGATGGCCAGTTGCGGCTTGGCGCTGCCGTCATCGGCGCGGGCGGTGGCGTTCAAAGTCTGCGCGTTGACGTCGTTGCGCCCGGCGACGATCGTCAGGTTCTGCGCCTGAAGCTGTGCGTTGATCTTCGCGCTGCGGGTGATGATTTCGAAGCGATCAACGTTGCTGGCGTTGAGTCCCGCGCCTTCGATGGCCACAGAACCCTGATCGACCTGAAAGCGATCCAGTCGACCGTTGTCGAGCACCGGTTTGCCGGTGCTCAACGTCACCCTTGGCGCGTTGATGAAACCGCAACCATTGCAGGTAATGCCATAGGGGTTGGCGACGATCACGCGTGCCGACTGCCCCGCCACCTCGGTGTAACCACGCAGCTGACTCGGGTTGCCGCTGATGACTTCGTTGAGAATCGTCTGCGCCGAACCGCTGTTTTTCAGGTTCGGGTTGTCGATGATGTGCCCGCCCAGCTGCGTGAGATTATTCTGCGTCGAGCCGTTGTTGAGGATCAGCCCCTGCGCACCGACGTTGTAATCATGGAACTGGTTGTGCGACAGCCCGCTGGAATTCGGCGTGGCGATGTTGATGATCGGCACGCCGTTGCCGGCGCGATCCAGCGAGGTGTTCGGGTTGGCCACCACGATGCCGTCGGCCTGCGCCCACATCGGTTGCCAGAACATGACGTTCGCCAAGAGAAACGCCAGGCCGCGCTTGGGCATGCCCA